>JAUSGU010000048.1 GCA_030648825.1 bacterium | reverse complement strand
TTGCGGGACGATTATAAAACCATCAGTTCAGGCGATGAGAAAATTTTTCATATAACGGATTCTGACGATGAAGTTATGAAAATCATCAGAAATACACCTGCGCGCAGAGAATAATGAATGAAAAAACCTATAGAGTTTAGGATTGAAAAGAAAATTGACGGATCACTGGCTCGCGTCGGTAAAATTTGTACTCCGCACGGTATCATAGAAACACCGGCCTTTATCACTGTCGGTACGCGGGCGGCTGTTCGCGGTCTCACTGTTGAAATGCTCCATGATACTGGTGTAGAAACTATTATTGCCAACACTTATCATCTCTACATGCAACCCGGAGACTTGAAAGTCCGAGCCATGGGCGGTATTCATAAAATAATGAATTGGTCGGGGCCCATTATGACCGATTCCGGCGGTTTCCAAGTGTTTTCTCTGGGCGCTGGCTATGGCACGAATGTTTCAAAGATATTGAAGTCTGCTCCGATGGTTCCTCTCATAAAAGAAAGAGATGAAGAAGAAATAAAACCAAAACTGGTAGAGATAGATTACGATGGTGCCGCTTTCAAATCGCCCACGGACGGTTCTATTCATTACATCACCCCTGAACGTTCCATAGAAATGCAACATAATATAGGCGCAGATATCATATTTGCTTTTGATGAATGTACTTCACCGATCGAATCCCGCACTTACCAGAGCGAAGCATTGGACCGTACTCACAGATGGGCCGAGAGATCGCTTGAATATCACAGACAAAAACGAGAACAGAATGGAGATTCACCCGCCTCCAAACAAGCCCTCTTTGGCATAGTTCAAGGCGGTCGTTATGAAGATCTGCGAAAGGAAAGTGCCAAAACTATCGGAGAAATGGATTTTGACGGCTACGGCATAGGCGGATCTTTTGACAAAGAAGATTTGCATACGGCGGTGCGTTGGGTCAATGAAATTTTGCCAGAAAATAAACCTCGACACCTATTGGGTATCGGTGAGCCCGAAGATTTATTTCTCGGTGTAGAAAACGGTTGTGATACTTTTGATTGTGTCGCTCCGACTCGTCTCGGCAGGCATGGAACGGTTTATACGAGAGAAGGCAAAATTCATATAGGCAACGTTTTATACGGAGAAGATCTCCGACCGCTGGATTCAGGTTGTCAGTGTTATGCTTGCAAAAATTATACACGTGCCTATATCGGTCATCTCTACAAATCCCGCGAAATGCTCGGGCCCATGCTCTGTTCCATCCACAACCTCTACTTTATTGTGAATTTAGTGAAAGACATGCGAAAAGCTCTTTTGGCTGACACTTTTCAAAAATTCAAATCCGATTTTCTGGCGAAATATAAAAATTAAACGCAAAAAAAGGTAAAAAACAGCAAAAGCGAAAGGAAGAGTGTCTCTCTAAAACGACCGGAAAATTTCTTGCTTTAATTTTCACCTATGTTATCCTGATAGAGCAATGACACATTATTGCCCACAATTTATCACATCAAAGCGCCTCGTCTGGAATGACGTTCGAGGGCTGAGTTATGATTTTGTGAGGTAATTGTCAAACAATCTCCACGAAACCAGAACCGAGCTCTCGAACCAAAAGTAGAGAGCTCGGTTCTTTTTGAACAGTTCTTTGTTAGGAAACCAAAAACCATTCAGGAAAGGAGGAAAAATGAAAAATCCTGAAAGTGAAAAACAGTCAGAAAACTGTCCGGCGATTGTCTATGGCAATCGCCAGTGCACGGTACCTGTGAAATCCGGAGCAGAAATCGGTTGGATGATATGGGGCAGGAGAGTCGTTGCAGTTGTATTGCGCGACGGCTTCTATGTCCCCTTGAATCTAGCTGACAAAGTCCTCTCTCAACTTCATCATGGATCGTTGCACGAGACAGCATGACTCCCCTCGATAGCCTAGAGCTCTCGAGGGCTCATCCCAAAATCCCAAAAAATCATCCTGGGGTTTTGAGACGAGCTCTCGTAGAGTTCGTGTCTATGTCGAGTACATAGGCAAATTTACAACCTCAAATACCTATCCGAATGCATCCAAAGATTGTTGCTGTCTGGAAAAAGAAAATCCCAAATCGCAAGGAGGGAATCAGAGACATTATGTTTTGGCACAGAGATGTCGGTCTGCTCATTGATTTGGATAGATTGGACAACAAACAGCTGAATGGTTTGATTGCATGGGCAGAAGTAGAGGGATATAAAAAACGTTTCAGAATGTGTTTTGATCTTTTTCTTGTAGAATTTGTTTTTCCAGAGATGTTTATCCAAAACAAAAAACATCGAGCAGTAGAAAATCAATTGAGAAATCCATGGAGAGTACTCAAAAACAGAATGAGTATTCATTGTAGTTCGGATAGAAGTACCGACGAAGATCACTCTTATCGTTTTCTCCGCCCAACATTTTCAGTCTAGGTCTCCTCTTTTAGTGCAAGATTACAAAGGTCCCCATCAGTTCGGGGACTTTTTTTATTGTTGGGCGCGAGATATAGTGGTAGTTCGTATGTCACTTTTCAAAATAAATAACACTTTCAAACCGGCAGGCGACCAGCCCAACGCCATAGAATCGCTTGTGAAAGGTGTAAAATCGGGTATGCGCCACCAAACTCTCCTCGGTGTGACCGGTTCAGGCAAGACTTTTACATGCGCCAATGTTATCGCTGATATAGGCAAGCCAACTCTGGTTATCGCTCACAATAAAACCTTGGCCGCTCAACTCGCTTCTGAATACAGAGAGTTTTTTCCTCATAACGCCGTTCATTATTTTGTTTCGTATTATGACTATTATCAACCGGAAGCTTATATGCCCGTGACTGATACATATATTGAGAAAGAAGCCATGATAAATGAAGAAATAGAGCGTCTACGCCACGCTTCTACCCAAGCTCTACTCTCCAGAAGAGATGTAATTATTGTCGCTTCCGTTTCATGTATTTATGGTCTCGGTTCTCCCGAATCGTATGAACGGGTGAATGTAAAAATTCAAAAAGGCATGAAAACCGATAGAGCAGAAATAGTCAGACGTCTCATAGATATTCATTTTGAGAGGACGAATGTCGATCTCACACCGGGATTTTTCCGCGCAGTAGGTAATACGATTGAAATTATGCCCGTCAATGAAAAAATTATTTATCGTTTGAAATTTGAAAGTCATTCCACAGGCGGAGGACAAACGGTCGTGAGAGCTATAGATCAAATTGATCATGTCACGCGGGCTATAAAAAAATCTCTAGATGTTTTTTTCCTCTTTCCGGCAAAACATTTCATAACAGATAAAGCAGAGAGTGATAGAGCATTAAAAACTATAAAAGCCGAACTGGAAACGAGACTTGGAGAGCTCAAAAAAGAAGGCAAGTTATTGGAAGCGGAGAGACTGAAACGTCGCACGAATTATGATCTCGCCATGATACGCGAAGTTGGCTATTGCAATGGTATTGAAAATTATTCTCGCCATTTTTCCGGACATTTACCTGGCGAGCCACCGGATACTCTGCTCTCGTATTTTCCTCACAAACCGGACGGTAGCGCCGATTTTCTCACCATCATAGATGAATCACACGTCACTATTCCACAAATCGGCGGTATGTACGGAGGCGACCAGTCGCGCAAAAATACTCTGATTGAACATGGTTTTAGACTTCCATCAGCTCGCGATAATCGCCCTTTAAAATTTAATGAATTTGAAGAACGTGTCGGTCAAGCTATATATACTTCCGCTACACCGAGTATTTTTGAGGGAGAAAATAGTGATCAAATTGTGGAACAGATAATTCGTCCTACTGGTCTCCTCGATCCAGTTATCATCATTCGGCCAGTTGTTGAAAAAGGTAAATTTATGGGTCAGATAGCCGATTGTATAACAGAAGCGGAAAAAACTATCCAGGCAGGTTTCCGTGTCATTCTCACCACTCTCACCAAAAAAATGGCCGAAGATCTGACAGACTATTTGAAAGATAAAAAAATAAAAGCCGAATACCTGCATAGCGATATAAAAACGATTGAACGTATAGAGATATTGACGAAATTCAGACGGGGAGAGTTTGACGTAATCGTGGGAGTCAATTTATTGCGAGAAGGTTTAGATTTGCCCGAAGTCGCTCTGATAGGTATTCTCGACGCGGATAGAGAGGGTTTTTTACGATCGGAAACTTCTCTCATTCAGATCATAGGACGCGCTGCGCGAAATGTGGAGGGTAGGGTAATTATATATGCTGATGTAATTACAGGTTCAATTGAAAGAGCCGTAAAAGAAACAAATCGTCGTCGCGCTATTCAGGAAACTTATAATAAAAAGCATGGTATTACCCCAAAAACAATCATAAAAGCCATCAGAGATATTACAGATCAAATGCAGACCGAGCACAAGAAGGCGGTGGCGGAAGAATTAAAAATAGACGAAGCCCTATTTCAGAAAAATCCAAAAGCTTTGATAAAAGCCAAGGAGAGAGAGATGAATGATGCGGTAAAAGTGCTTGATTTTGAAACCGCGGCTCTATTGAGGGATGAAATAGCAGCTCTCTATAAAAAACTGGAAATAATGCTTGACAAAAGTCGTTCGTAGGTGTATAATGGAAGTCGGAAATAAACCAAGCTCTTTTAAAGCCATATAAAAGTGGTTGGTTCTAGGTACAAGTGAAGCAGTTTTTGACTAAGGCATCCCGCCAAAGTAGAAATTGATTCTCTTTCTCTAGAACTTCTTAACCATGAAAACACGCATTATGTCAATGTCAGTGGTGGTGTTATTCGTCGCGATCTCGTCGATCACTTCTGCCCAGACAACGGGTTTTTACATCTCAAGCTCCGCTGGCAGTGTTGTCGGTCAAGGAATTACCGGCTTTGCTACGGGGGGGTCTATCTTTGGCAATTCATACGACGGACGGCTGAAGGTAGGAATCGGTAACTATAGCGCATTGGGAGATCTGATAGCTACTTGGGGCATCACAACAGATTTCCCCACGATAACTCCCGTGTTTAACCAAACCTACACAGTTACAAACTTCCAAACTTCGACTTTTGACACCGTCGGCCAGCAAAAGCCGGCGTTGGGAATTGAGAGCTTGCAGTATGACAACCTTGGATTTGGACACTGGATCTCGCCGGATTTCGTGACCGGAAGTTACAAGATTCTTGAATTCACCACCGATGGCACTGGAAATTTACTTTCCGGAGCGATCGATGCCATACAATATGAAGGCAGTTCATCAGAGTACACCTTCGTATCGTGGCGCTTGAATTCAAGTGTTCTGTTTGCGAGTCC
This sequence comes from bacterium, assembly GCA_030648825.1. GTDB lineage: Bacteria > Patescibacteriota > Minisyncoccia > Phycocordibacterales > UBA6065 > UBA6065. Next base: position 1,028 of record JAUSGU010000048.1, on the reverse strand, counting down.
CGCTGTCGGGGGAGGCGGAGGAGGAGGTGGTTCACCCATCATTCCCGAACCTTCAACCTACGCCACGATCGCCGGACTTTCAGTGCTCGTCATCGCGTTCATCAACAAGAAACGGCGCAAGTCGGCTTCATAAAGCAGTTTCACTGCACCGTTTAGGATTGGTGTCGGCACACATCAATCAAAAACAAAAATCCAGTTCGGCTTCATTGTCGGCTGGTTTTTTATTTTATCTTTTCTTTATAATTTCTTTATCTTGTTTTGCTAGGGTTGGGGAATGCTTTTTTCTGATCAAAAACATATTCTATTAAAATATAAACTTTTCTATCAAAATATCGGTAGTATAAAATGTCCGTATTTTGATAATGAGCCGATATTTTTCAATAGAAAAGGATTGAATCATGTTATGCGTACTGGGAGAGAGTTGCGAGAATTTAACGCTCGGATAGAACGATTATCACTTTTAGTTTACTGCAAACGAATTCTAACCAAAAATTATAACGATGTTGAATATAGACTTATGACGAAAGGAAATACTTCAGCTGGTTTTTGGGGATTTACGGCGAATATAGATGGTGTGTGTATGAAACTCATTGTTCGACAAATAGGTAGTGGTCAAAAACATTTCTTCAGTATTTTTCCGATAAAACACTAAACACCCAGTAAAGGGTGTTTAGGAGGGCTTGCCTCAACAACGTTGACAGATGTATCCTCGTGCAGGCACGATTACACCGCAAGCTCTTATCTACAAGAATAATCGAGAAATTTTATAAAGTCAATACATTTTTTTGCAATTTTATTTCATCATGATAAAGTGTCCGTACTGACCCCTAGGCTCCATCCTAGGGCGTAGTCGCGTATATACATATGATCAAAAAATCACATCTGGCTACACATTTGGCGGTAAAAACCGATTTTAATCCCGGCGCCCAGAGTCTCGTGGTAAAAGGCGCGCGAACACACAATCTGAAAAATATAACAGTTGAAATGCCGCGCAACAAAATGGTGGTTTTCACCGGTCTCTCCGGTTC
>JAUSGU010000065.1 GCA_030648825.1 bacterium | reverse complement strand
TTCTGGCGAAACGGTTTTGTCTCCCTCTCTTCTATTTTAATTATTACCCTCACTCTGTTTACTCTCGGTGGCATCATTTTTGCTGGGGCTCTGCTCAAGTATTCGCTTGAGGAGATAAAATCAAAAGTAGATATAAATGTTTATTTCGCGTCGAATGCCGGTGAAAACGATATTCTCGGTTTGCAGAATAAGCTTAAAACTTTGCCGGAAGTAGCCAGTGTGGAATATGTCTCACGAGCGGACGCTCTCTCTGATTTCAGAGAACGTCATATAAATGATGAAATTACTCTCCAAGCTCTGGACGAACTGGGTGACAATCCTCTCGGTGCTGTTTTGAATATCCGCGCCAAGGAAACCTCTCAATATGAAGGTATCGCTAAATTTTTGGAAGGGGAATCGGGGGAGGCGGGAACATTCATAGACAAAATAAATTATTACCAAAACAAAACCGCCATAGATACGTTGTCCAAAATCATAAATGGGGGCACCACTATCGCTCTCTCTGTCACATTGGTGCTAGCTATCATTTCTATCCTCATAGCTTTCAATACTATACGTATGGCCATATATATAGCGCGCGAAGAGATTTCCGTCATGAGACTGGTCGGCGCGAGCAATACCTTTATCCGTGGCCCATTTATCGTTGTTGGAATTCTCTACGGTTTTGTCTCCGGAATAATCACTCTTTTGATCTTTTATCCTGTCACCTATTGGGTATCTGGCATCACGGAAACTTTTTTCAGCGGTTTTAGTCTCTTTGGTTACTATACTTCAAATTTATTAGGACTCTTTGGTCTCATCGTGGGAGGTGGGTTAATTCTCGGCGCTCTATCCAGTTTTCTCGCTGTACGTAAATATCTACGAGTCTAATGAAAAGCGTGAGTAAATTTAAACAATCACATAAATATGTTTTTATAATTGGCGGTGTGATGTCTGGTGTCGGTAAAGGTATTACCACAGCTTCGATTGGTGCTATTCTCAAAGCAAAAGGTTTCAAAGTTAACCTCATAAAAGCCGATCCTTATTTGAATGTAGATGCTGGTACTATGAATCCGACCGAACACGGAGAAGTTTTCGTGCTGGATTCCGGTCTAGAAACAGATCAAGACATGGGAAATTATGAGAGGTTTCTCAATACCGATCTCACATCCGAGGATTATATGACTTCCGGTATGATCTATAAGACGGTAATTGAGAGGGAGCGTGCTCTCGGTTATCATGGCAAATGCGTTGAAGCTATTCCTCATGTTACGAATGAAATACTCGAGCGTATTCATAAATCAGCTATTTCCGCTTCCGCTTCTATTACGGTAATTGAAATTGGCGGCACCATAGGTGACTATCAGAATATTCTTTTTATAGAAGCTGCTCGTATACTCAAAGTGAGAAATCCGGAGGATGTTGCCACAATTCTCGTCAGTTTTTTGCCGGTACCTGGTACACTCGGTGAAATGAAATCAAAACCGACTCAAAATGCCATTCATCAATTAAACTCATATGGCGTACAAGCGGATATGATTGTAGCGCGTTCAATTCGACCACTCGATCAAAAACGTAAAGAAAAAATTGCAGATAGTACTTCTATTCCTGCCGACAATATCATTTCTGCGCCGGATATAGACAGTATATATGACGTGCCTTTGAACTTTGCCAAAGATTCTATAGGTGAAAAAGTGCTTTCTCTACTCCATTTGAAGTCTAAAAAGAATGGCAAGAGCATGAGGAAGTGGCAGGCTTTTGTACGCAAAAAAAATAAAGCTAAAAAGAAAGTAAAAATCGGTGTTGTCGGTAAATATTTTGATACCGGTGATTTTGTCCTTTCCGATGCATATGTATCAGTTATAGAAGCCATAAAATTCTCGTCTTATAGTCTCGGTGCTTTGCCTGAAATAGAATGGATTAATGCCAAAAAACTGGAATCAGGTGATAGACCAATTTCTTTTCTCAAAAAATATGACGGTATTATCGTTCCTGGTGGGTTCGGTGAGTCAGGAGTGGAGGGTAAAATTCGAACGATAAAATTTTGTCGGGAACAAAAAATTCCGTATCTCGGCCTCTGTTACGGTATGCAACTCATGGTTGTAGAATATGCCAGAAACGTTCTCGCTTGGAGAGACGCTCATACAACTGAGATTGATCAAAAAACAAATCATCCGGTGATTCATATAATGCCAGATCAAGAAAAAAAGCTTCTTAAATCTGATTATGGTGGTACTATGCGTCTCGGTGCTTATACTGCTGTCCTCAAGAGAGGAAGTATCGTAGCTCGTGCCTACGACAAACTGCGTGTTTCGGAACGTCATAGACATAGATATGAAGTCAATAATACTTTTCGTTCTAAAATCGAAATGGCGGGACTCTCATTTTCAGGTACTTCAGAAGATGACAAACTCTGTGAATTTGCCGAGCTTCCTATGTCTAGGCACCCTTTTTTTGTTGGGACTCAAGCCCATCCGGAACTCAAAGCACGTCCCCTCGATCCTCATCCTCTATTTACTGCTTTTATAAAAGCAGCTTTAAAGAAATAAATCATGAAAAAGATTCTGATTGTTTTGGCTGTAGCCATTGTCGGTCTGGTTTTGATTTTTCTGTTTAAAACGGACGAGCAGGTATATCAATCCGTTTACAGAGGAAACGAGAGAGAAACATTTCGGATTCTATTCGTGGGAGATTTGATGTTTGACCGAACCATTCGAACGACCGCCGAAAAAAATGGTTATGATTATCTCTTTTCATGCATAGGCGATTATTTGCGCGGATTTGATCTGGTCGTGGGCAATCTGGAAGGACCGATTACAAACGAAACTTCCGTATCTCAAAATACAAAACCGAGCGAAGTCGGCAATACGACTTTTACGTTTGACATTGATGTCGCCAAAACACTATTTAAAAATAATATAAAAATGGTCAATCTAGGCAACAATCACATTCTGGATTTTGGATTGATGGGCAGAGACAGCACAGAGAGAGAATTAAGTCGCGCCTCTGTCGGATATTTCGGTTCACCCGGTGATTCTATTATGGCGACGACCACACTTTATGGATATACACTAGCCATCATAAACTTCAATCAATTTATTGGTGAAAATAATCCACAAAAGACCATATCAGCTATAGGGCAGGCTTCGGGAATTGCCGATTTGGTCGCAGTTTACACCCATTGGGGAGATGAATATGTTCTCGCCACGGAATATGAAAAAACTCTGGCTCACTCTTTTATAGATGCCGGAGCGGATATTGTCATAGGATCTCATCCTCATATAATCCAAGAGCATGAAATATATAGAGGAAAAAACATTTACTATTCTCTGGGTAATTTTATATTTGATCAGTATTTTATGGATGAAGTAAAAATCGGTGGTGGCGTAGAAATAGTTTTTGCCGGCGATGAATTTTCCGAGAGAGAAGTTTCCGAGAAAGAAGTCCTTTTTGATATACATCCCGATGGTACGACCTGTCTCGCGGAGAACTAAAATAGGATATTTTTAGAGAAAAAGACCTCTAAAAACAAACGCCAGAGGATTTGGGACTATAGATTGCTTGAGGAAATCAAAAGACGATGGATTTCATAAAATCGGCCAGTTCCATTTTCGCTCCGGAGGCGTTTTGGTGGCCACCCCCATCCAACAGTAGGGCGAGTTCCAACGCCGATGGATTCTGTTTGTCCAATGACCGAAAGCTTATTTTAACTTCACTACCGTCTATAGTAAACAAACCGACCGCACAGACTTTTTCCGTGGCCAATATATTGCCGCTCTCCGATTTATTGATGGTTATATTATAAAATGGAACGATATATGTGCCGACGCGGACCATAATCGGATCTGTCGTCTTTACTCCGTGTTCTATGATCATATTCGTAAAACGGCTTATGACGGCACCTTCTTTTTCTATGATATCAAGCGATTTATCAAACAGTTTTAACACTTCATCGGGCCTATTTACGAGCATAAAGAGAGAATTACCCACGTCTTTTGTTTTTTGGCCGTATTTCCATATCCACAAATCTCTGTCCTCAACCAATTTTATGAGTTCCGGTTTTTTTTCTTCCGGAAAAAAATAATCCCAAGCGAGAGACGCTCCCGATTTTTTGTTATCAAAAACAAATGTGAAGTTTTTGTTTTTATTCATCAGTTCCCGATTTTTCTCTTCCGAACCGATGTGATGGTCTATTGAAATTATTTTAAATCCTCCGGCCAAAAATTCTCTGGCACCCAGAACGCAGTCTACGGTATAAATTTGATCACCTGTTTTGGCTTCTCTCACAATAGGTTCTAATTCTTCCGGTTTAAAACCGTGACTCAGAGGAAAAAGCAAAGCATTCGGAAATTTTTTCAAAACCACGGCGGCGGCAGTCGTGCCATCTGCGCAGTCTTTGTGATATATGGCTATTGTTTTCATATTGAATAAATTCGGGAGTATTTTTTCTTTATATAATCGTTCCAATGCCTAGCCGTGAGGTATTCGCCTGTTACTTTCTTTACTAGATCGTTTGCTTTATACGTCTTGCCTCTGCCGTGGATATTCTTTCGGAGCCATATCAGTATATCGTCAAATCGGCCTTTTGAAATTTTCAGATCCAAATTCGGTATGTCTTTTTTCATCTGGGAGTAAAATTGGGCGGAATAGAGATTGCCGAGGCTATATGTGGGGAAATATCCTATGCCACCCGTAGACCAATGGACGTCCTGGAGCACTCCCAGAGTATCATCCGGAACGTCTATGCCGAGATACTCTTTCATTTTATCTTTCCAGATTTTCGGCAGATTTTCCAATTTTACGCTTCCCTCCATCATTCCTTTTTCTATTTCAAATCGCATAATTACATGGAGGTTGTATGTGACCTCATCAGCTTCCGTGCGAATGAGACTCGGACTGACACGATTTACGATTTTATGAAAATCGCTCAAGGATATTTTTTTGAAAGGAACGGGAAACTGTTTCTGTAATTTCGGATAAAAATGTTTCCAAAATGACAGACTCTTGCCTATGATGTTTTCCCACATGCGCGACTGGGATTCAT
>JAUSGU010000041.1 GCA_030648825.1 bacterium | reverse complement strand
TTACGCACATGAGGATTGGATCAACCGCGCCAACCGACTTTGACATCTTTGAACCATCCGCGTTCCTGACGAGGCCGTGGAGGTAAACAGTCCTGAATGGTACTTCGCCCAAGAGATATGTGGACATGAGAATCATGCGCGCCACCCAGAAAAATATGATGTCATAGCCGGTTTCCAGAACGCTGGTCGGGTGATATGTCGTGAGATCGGCTGTTTTTTTGGGCCAGCCGAGGGTTGAAAACGTCCATAGGCCGGCTGAAAACCATGTATCCAGCGTATCATCGTCTTGGATCCATCCAGCTCCTTTTGGAGCCTCTGTATCGCAGTATATTTGGCTTTCCTTGTACCATACAGGTATTCTGTGACCGTACCAGATTTGGCGCGATATGCACCAATCGCGTAGATTTTCTATCCAGTGCATATACACTTTTTCAAAACGGTCGGGAATTATGGTGATGCCATCTCTTCCAACCGCTTCACGCATGAGATCTTTGAGAGATTTATTTTGGCGAGAAGCGATTTTTTTATTTACATCTATGAACCATTGAAGTTTCGGCAGAGGTTCTATAATACCGCCGGTTCTCTCGGCAGTCGCTATATTTTGAGGAATTTCTTCTTCTTTTTCCAGGAGGTTTTGAGATTTGAGCCATTCAACAACTGTGGTACGAGCGTCTAAAACTTTTTTATCCTTGAGAAGCGGTGAATCAACAGACATTCTCGCATATTCGTTTATGACTGGTACGACAGGAAGTTGGTGTCTCTGGGCAATTTCCCAGTCAACGTGGCTGTGAGCGGGCGTCACACCGACAGCCCCTGTGCCAAACTGTGGATCAACGGCATCATCGCCGACAATTTTTATATGAATTTTTGTTCCCGCAAAATCAATATCGTATTCTTTTCCGATAAACATTTTGTATCGCGCATCATCGGGATGGACAGCGACCGCCGTATCGCCGACTTTTGTCTCTGGACGGGTGGTGGCGATTGAAATAGGAAAGTCTTTTGAATATCTGAATGTATAAAACGTGCCTGTGCCTTCCGTGTACACGATTTCATCATCCGAAATTGTCGTTTGGCCTTTTGGATCCCAATTGACGATGCGATAACCACGATAGATCAGTCCGTCATCATACATTTTTTTGAATGCCGTACGAACGCCGAGGTTTCTATCTTTATCCAATGTGAAAGCTTCCCGCGACCAATCAACAGATGCGCCGAGTCTCTCTATTTGCCTCACAATCGTGTCATGACTCTGTTTTGCGTATGTATCTATGCGTTTCAAAAGTTCCTCTCGCCCGATATCCTGACGACGTTTTCCTTCTTCTTTATAGATGATGCTTTCAACTTTTGCTTGGGTGGCTATGGCCGCATGATCGGTACCAGGAATCCAGAGAGTGCGAAATCCCTTCATGCGGTGATAACGGACCATGATATCTTCCAGTGTGGTCGCCAGAGCGTGGCCCATGTGGAGCGTTCCTGTGACATTCGGTGGCGGCTGGACAATTGAAAACACGGGCGCGTCAGCTTTTGTCGTGCCTTTTTCTATACATGTATCAGGATTGAAAAAACCGCTTTCCTGCCATGATTTATATATCTTTTCCTCTGTTGTCTTCGGATCGTAAGGCTTGAGAAATTTTGAGGGGATATTCGGCTCGGAAAGTTTGTCCATATGCCGAAAATCATACCAAAAATAGGCCTTTTTTACTATATCCAAACTATATACGTGGGCCGATAGGCAGAGTGCCGATTGCTTTGAGTGCTGTGCTTGAATCTACAGTTTTTGATCTGTTGAAGTAACCGGCCAGAGCGATCATCAGACCATTGTCTGTCGCGTGATCAAATTGGGGCAGGAGGATTTTTATTGAACATTGGCCGGCCAGTTTTTCCAGTTCCTCACGGATATGAGTATTTGCAATGACGCCACCACCTATGATTATGGTTTCCACAGCGAATTTTTCTATAGCTTTTTTCATTTTTGTCACAATGACGTCTGTGATGGCGTCTTCTGTTTCGCGGGCGATGCCACAGACGACATTGTTTTCAAGTGGCGAGTTGGGCGGTGTACTTTTTTCTTTGAGTTTCCGAGTCAGATATAGGACAGAAGTTTTTAGACCAGAAAAAGAAAAATCCATGTCATCACTCGCGATCATAGGGCGGGGCAGAGGCTCGGGACTTTTGATGTTCGCTTTGCGCGCTTCCGATGCCAGTTTTGAAATTTGCGGTCCGCCCGGATAGGGCAAGCCGAGAGTGCGGGCGATTTTGTCAAAACATTCACCTATGGCGTCATCTCTGGTTTCACCCACAATCTTATAATTACCAATACCTCCAATTAAAACAATTTGCGTATGTCCGCCGGAAATGAGCAGGGAGAGAGCAGGGTATGAAATAGTTTTGTGAAGTAATTTATATATCCCATCCACGCCATTTTTTTTCTCATTTCCTTCCTTTCCCTTTTTTATTTTTTCTCCTTTTTCTATGAGCGCGGTCAAAATATGTCCCTCCATATGATTGCAGGGAATGATGGGAATATTCCAAACATGAGAGAGCGCTCGGGCAAAATTGATGCCGACCCACAGAGCGGGCTCCAATCCGGGACCGATAGTGACGGCAATATAATCTATATCGGGCTTTTTTGTGTTTGAAATGAATTTTTTGAAGTGGGGAAACAGTTCCGACTCTCTGTTCAAGATCTGTTCAATTTCATTTATTTTCTCCGTCATTTCCTCTCCTTTTTTCATTTTTGCTGTTCCTTTTCCAATTTCTCTTTTGGTTTCTATTTCCTCATAGGCACCAGCTTCTGTGAGAGTTTTCATGAACACAGGAATGAGATTTATTTGGTGTTCTCTCTTGGCTAAAATAGGGAAAACACCGCCGTATTGAGCGTGAATATCTATCTGTGAATGGACAGTGTTACCGAGGATTTTTACAATCTCGCTTTTTTCATCCACTTCTATGAGACTGATCGCTGTCTCGTCACAACTAGTTTCAATACCCAAAATTTTCACAGGTTTCATGGTGCGCGGTATAGGACTTGAACCTATAACATCTACAACGTCAATGTAGCGCTCTACCAATTGAGCTAACCGCGCATTATCTCGATTTATTTGTCGCAGAATCACTCTACACTATCAGAGTTCTTTTTCAACCTTATCTTTTTTTCTTGTACTGAAATTTTTAGCGATTTAGCGAATTCGGTCAAGTGCGTGCCGACGAGCACGGCATCTGCCCCGTCTCTGATATCCGCGGTAGTTTTAATATTGCTCGCTTGGCATAGCCATCCCCTGAATATCACCCGTGCTTCTTCAAATGTTTCCTTTTTTATCTCTCCATTTGATAAATTCCTACTATTCCAAACAACTTTTAAATTATCAGGGATAGTTTTGAGTTCATCTAAAGTCAGAGGCTCGATCAGGCATAAATCCCGATGAATAGACGGAACACGCCCGACTACCAACACATAATCGGCTCCGGCACTAACCGCCTTGTCTATTTCAGTGTCGGTTGCGTGGATTCCTTTTGCCAGGATCGGTTTGTCCGTTAGAGTCTTGGCTTTTCGGATCAAATCAAACGAGCCTTCCCAGCGACTGTCGGTATGAATAGAAATAATATCCCCAACCTCGTTTGCAATCGCAAACAGCTCGTCCCAACTTTTTTCAGATTTAAAACCGAATGGCGATAGAGTTTTCACTTCCGCGATGATTTTAGTTTTTTTGTACATTTTCAATTTTGGCGGTGTAGTCGGGTTAAGTACCCGTGAAGCAAGACCCAGTAAGGTCGGTTCAGAAGGTTTTTAGATTTTGAAACGAGGTATGTGGGTCATACCGTTAAAACAAATTCAAATCTACTTCTTACAAAGACTAATTATTGCAAGAACCAGAGAAACAAGTAACGCTAGTGCAATCCAAAGTGACAAATACAATCCTCCCCAGCCTTCATTTGCTCCTAATGTTGTCAGATACCATGCACGAGCAAGGAGTAAAATTGATAGGAACGATCCAACAAAGACGCTTACTGAAAGCTTTCCTACTTTTTGAGAAGGAAGGAAAATAAAGTAAAGAGAAATCAAAAAGAAAATAAACATGCCGCTCGACATAATCATCAAGCTGGACTGAGAGACATAGTCAGAGTGGGACTCAAAATATATCCGCGCCATAAGAAAAAGAAGCCCGACAGTATAGATAATACCTGTAGACTTATACAGCCATACTGATTTTGTTTCTGGGGTCATGAAAGAATTTTACCATAAGTACTTGGATCTGTCCGATACTAAATTTTTTTTGGCGGTGTGTATTAAACAAAGTTCGAATGTATTTTGCTGATAATCCTGATGCCGACTAATCGCACGCTCCGCGTGCGTGGTGGCTCTAAACTGCCTCGTACGCTCGTATCGTTCCGCCACTGCCTCGCTTCTCTCGGCAACA
>JAUSGU010000040.1 GCA_030648825.1 bacterium | reverse complement strand
ATGGCCGTGCCCATAGCAATGACCAAGTTTTTGATTTGTTCACTGCCTAGCATACGGTCCAAACGAGCGCGTTCTATATTCAAAATTTTACCGCGAAGCGGAAGAATCGCTTGAGTTTTTCTGTTACGTCCAGTTTTCGCCGTACCTCCCGCCGAATCCCCCTCCACTATGAATATCTCCGAGATGCTGGCATCATCCGATTCGCAATCAGCCAGCTTGCCCGGTAGAGTCATGCCTTCCAGAGCGCCTTTGCGCAATATAGAATCTTTGGCGGCTTTAGCGGCTTTGCGGGCTTTGAGAGCTAGAACTACTTTTGAAACAATAGCTCTGGCATCATCGGGATTTTCTTCCAAAAAAAGGCCAAAAGCTTCACCGAAAACGGTAGCTACTGCCGATTGCGCTTCCATAGATCCCAGTTTGGCTTTAGTCTGGCCTTCAAATTGAATTTCTCGGAGTTTTACCGAAATAACAGCAGTGAGGCCTTCCAAAACATCATCACCTGTAAAATTATCCTCACTTTCTCTTACTTGATTATTTTTTCGAGCATATGTATTTATGGTACGGGTCAAAGCGGTTTTAAAGCCGGTTATGTGAGTACCGCCTTCGGCGTTGTATATATTGTTTGCAAACGGCAGGACACGAGAAGAAATGTCGTCTACGTACTGCAAAGCAACCTCCACTGATTCCACGCCTTCAACTTTCTTTTCCACATAGAAAATATTTTTATGAACCGGTTTTTGAATGGAATTGGTGAAACGAACCAGAGAAACCAATCCCCCTTCAAAATAAAAAGACTGTGAAGGTACATCCAAACCGAGTTCGCGGAAATAAAAAATGTCATCATCTATGTCTATGGAACCGGGATATTCGCGCGCGTCTATGACAGAGATGCGTAAACCACGAACCAGATAAGCCTGCTGACGCATATGGGTGACGATGCGATTGAAGTCAAACTTTTGCTCTCCGAATATGGCTAAATCAGGTTTGAAAGTAACGATAGCGCCGTGAAGTTTGGAACTACCAACTTTTTTTACCGCCGCCTTGCGCTTGCCCTGTGAATATTCCTGCATATATTTACCGCCGTCTTTGTGTACTTCCACTCTGCACATGATGGAGAGAGCGTTCACGACACTTGCCCCCACACCGTGGAGACCGCCGGAAACTTTGTAGCCGGAATCTTCCCCGCCGAATTTGCCTCCAGCGTGCAACATGGTCATGATAGTTTCCAGAGCTGAAACTTTTGTTTGTTTGTGAATGTCTACAGGAATTCCTCGACCATTGTCTACCACACGCACTGTTTCATTCGGCAAAATAGTAATTTCAATATCATTGGCAAAGCCTCCCATGGCTTCATCGCGGGAATTATCAAAAATTTCAGTGACCAAATGGTGAAAACCGTCAGGTCCGGTCGTACCTATATACATACCCGGACGTTTGCGCACAGGCTCCAGACCTTCCAAAACTTGAATAGATTCGGCGCCGTAAGTCGCTTTTTTGTCGTCTTTTTTGATTGTTTTTTTCTCCGATTTTTCTCTGGCCATAAATAAAAAATAATGCCCTTTTAAAAGCTTTTATTACCTCTGTATTATAACAAATTTCAGACTTTTTTTCTCCTTGACAGAGGACATGAAAGGTGATTTCATAAGACCGAACCCCTTCTAAAATGAGAACTAATATTGACATCAATGCCATGCAAATGGCTAGTTTTCTCTCCAGTTCTGAACATTTCAAAAATCCCCATCCCGCCAGATCATGGGATTGGCATTGGCATGAACGTATGATTCGTGAAGCTGCTGGTCATATGGCAAATATGAAGCAAATGAATCATCCACTAATCCAGCAGGCAAAGATTTTTGGAACATTGGAAGCCTTGGAACATCGGCTCGCCAAGAGAACTCGGAGAGCTTCGAGACCCCACCAGAAAGTTTGACGGGGTCTTTTTTTTACGACTTATTCAATCACACGCCAAGGCTATTGAGTTTTTGAACAATTTTACATAAACTAACCATATGGAAATAAAAATAAGCACTAAAGAAGAAGAGGTTTTGGAGAGTGAACTCAAATTGAGAAACGACGCTGAGGCTATGAGAATAAAGAGATATCTCAGTATGCCTGATCTATCCCGTACTCCTGAAAGCCCTATATGTGAAATAATAAATAAAGCCCGAAAAATGCCTCTCTTGCACGATTTTGACAATATCATCATTCCTGAAATCGTGCCCGCCGACGTTAGTTTTGATTTGTTTAATTTTGCCCCAGACCATCCGGCTCGTAGCACATCTGACACTTATTTTGTGGATAAAAAAAATATTCTACGCACCCACGACACAGTCATGTGGTATTACTATCTGCAATTACCGGAAATAAAGAAAAAAATTGCGAACGGAGAGTCTCTCGGTGTCATATGTTATGGCAAGGTTTATCGTAAAGATGAAATAGACCGCAAACATATGAACATTTTTCACCAGATGGGCGGGCTCTATCTGGTTTCCGACAACGGAAAAACTCTGACAATTGACGACCTGAAAAATGTCCTATCCGAAATAGTGCAAATGGTTTTCGGAAGAGATATCGTCTATCGTTTTAATGTAGATACTTTTCCGTATACGGATCCGTCTCTGGAAGTTGAAGTGCAAATAAACGGTGAGTGGTTGGAAATTTTGGGTGGCGGTATGCCTCGCAAGAATGTCCTAAAAAATTTCGGCGTCACGGGTTATCATGGCTGGGCTTTCGGTTTCGGTTTGGAACGGCTGGCCATCATCAGCATGGAATTACCGGATATCAGACTGCTCTGGTCGGAAGATGATCGGGTAAAAAAACAATTGAAATTGGGGCAGAAATTCAGGGAGGTCAGCAAATATCCGGCCATAATCCGCGATATTTCTTTTGTTGTAAATTCATCATCGTTTGTTCCTAAAAATTATTTTGACCTGGTGCGCGACGTCATAGGTGATCTAGCCGAAGAGATGGCTCTGGTTGATGAATACGAAAATATAAAAAAATTTGGCATAGGCCAAAAAAGTTACACTTACAGAATCACCTATCGTTCTCTCGAGAGAACGCTCACAGACAGCGAAGTGAATTCCTCACACAAAAAACTGGAAGAAAAAACTAGAGAAATCTACAACGCGATGATCAGATAGCGGTCATTTTGGAGCCACCCCTCGGACTTGAACCGAGAATCTCTGCTTTACAAAAGCATTGCTTCACCATTAAGCTAGGGTGGCCTTTCTCTATTCTACATTTTTTCTTCTTCCACGCCACCTTGCGTTTTTGATTTCTTTATTTGCTTCATATAGAAAGAAGTGGCGCCGACTCGAGAAATGTTTTCTCTTTTCTTTGAAGCTTTCTCCACAATGTTTGATGAGACGGTATGTACCGTATGTGAAATGTTCATAAAAGATTTGACTATAAAAACAAAAATATGGTTGGCTAATAAGATTGTATTATGTAGAGTAACGTGCGACAAAATATGGTCTGTCGTCTGATGTAGATTACGTAAAACAGGATCGGTTTTCTGTCGTATATCAAAAATGGCGGTTTTCCTGGTTCTATTGATTTCCATATATTTATGAATCAATAGAAAAGCCATCACTGTCACCGATACTGCCATAAGTAAAAATTCCAGTATCATAATAGATATCCTATTTTTCCAACGCTACATAACGGATAAATCGCACAATTTCCGTTTTCTCGCCGAATTTTTGAATAGCATTGTTTACCAGAGCGCCCACCGTAATTTCCGGATTTTTTATGAAAGGTTGATCCAGAAGAACATTTTCGGATTCCGGGTTTGAAGCGGCGATATGCATAGCGATATCATAAGCCAATTGTTTGAATTCTGAGTTTTTAGACACGAAATCCGTCTCACAAGCTAATTCAACCATCGCCCCTATAGTGCCGGTTGAATGGATATATGAAGCTATGATGCCGGCATTGAGATTTCTGTCGCTTTTCTTGAGAGCCGCTTCAATGCCTTTTTTCTTTAGAATGATCAGAGCTTTTTCTTTGTCACCGAGAGCTTCTTCCAAAGCGAATTTACATTGCATAACCGACACTCCTGTAGAATCACGAAGCTCTTTTATTGTATCTGTATTGACCATAATTATTTTATTTCCGGCTTTGAAAGTTTTGCTTCAATATAGGCACGAGCCAATTCATCCAAGAAGAAAGCAACGGAAGAGGCACTGGAATCGTTTGCCGGAATGACATAATCAACCAAAGCGAGATTGCAATCAGAACTGGCGATAGCGATGACGGGAATACCTACCTGACGTGCTTCTTCTACGGCCGTAAACTCTCGTTTTGGATCTACAACTATCAAAACTCCCGGCTTTTCCTTCATAGAAACGATACCGCCAAAAAGCAATTCCAATTTGGTGATTTCTCTATCTATGAGCAGGCGTTCTTTTTTGGTGTATTTTGTCAACTCGCCTTTTTCTTTTTCTTTCAGGCGATTTTCATATTTTTCCACACGTTTTCTGATTTGAGTAAAATTTGTGAGAGTACCTCCAATCCAACGACCGCCAACTACAGGTTGACCGGTTCTGGTAGCAACAGCTTTTACCGCTAGAATAGCTTCGCTCTTGCCTGCCACAAAGAGAGCTTGTTTACCTGCCGCCCCTATTCCAGCCATGAATTTTTTTGCTTTTTCCAGAGCGATTTCCGTCTTTTCCAAATCAAAAATTTCTATATTATTTTTTATGCCGAAAACAAACGGTTTGGCGCTGGGATGTCGACGAGCTTTATTCATAGCAAAGTGAGCACCCACTTGAAACATAGAGTCAATCATTGATTTTTTATCTTTTGTGACCATAAATATTGTTCCGAAAGTCTAACAGATTGGCCGTAAAAAGGCAATTTATTCATCGTCCTTCAATTCCTCCGTGATTTCACCGGTGAAGTTTTGTAGTGTGTCTATGATTTCCCCCACTTTTTCACCTGATAGAAT
The DNA here is from genome assembly GCA_030648825.1 of bacterium. Lineage (GTDB taxonomy): Bacteria > Patescibacteriota > Minisyncoccia > Phycocordibacterales > UBA6065 > UBA6065. The sequence goes on along the minus strand of JAUSGU010000040.1, from coordinate 964 downwards.
GGTTTCAATATTGTGCCATGATTGACGAATACGATGATCGGTGATGCGATCTTGGGGAAAATTATACGTGCGGATTTTTTCGGAGCGATTACCTGTGCCGAGTTGGCCTTTTTTAGCGGTAGCGAATTTTTTCTGCTCTTCCTCGTCCTTTTTGGCCTGAAGCAGAGCGGTGAGCATCATCATGGCTTTCTCGCGATTTTTGAGCTGGCTACGTTCGGCGGTGACGCGCACATCTATGCCGGTCGGTCTATGTATGAGGCGCACGGCGGTTTCAACTTTGTTCACATTTTGACCTCCTTTGCCTCCGGCACGAGAGAATTCCATATCTATGTCGGCAGGATTGATATCAACATTCGTGTGTTTGCGGATTGGCAATATGGAAATAGAAACGGTTGAAGTATGGACACGACCCATTTTCTCCGTTTCAGGCACACGTTGAACACGATGAACGCCGGTTTCAAAGCGAAGTTTTTGATATACGCCGACACCATGAATTTCCATGGAAACTTCTTTATATCCACCTACTGATGAACGTGACTCGTCGAGAAATGTAGTCTGCCAGCCTTGCGATTCGGCGTACACTCGATACATATTGACGAGCTCTTCGGCAAATAAAGCTGATTCATCACCACCCGCGCCGGCACGCACTTCCATGATGAGCTCATTCGGCATTTCGTCCTCTAGAATGTCTTGAGCTTCGATTGCCAGAACCTGTTTTTCTATGTCTCGCTTTTGCGTTTTTATATTTTCTAGATCGGCCTTGCCCATATCTCTCATAGATGTATCAGTCTCCATGAGCGCACGGAGATCTCTCTCGTCGCGTTCGAGTTTTTCATATATTTCCGCCAGATATGCGGTCTTATGATTTTTTTTATATTTTGCCAGATCCATCGTGCAAAAGAATAGAAGTTATACCTTCGAAATCTTTGCTTTTTTTGCCTTTGTGGTGGCGGCGCGGGCTTTG
>JAUSGU010000064.1 GCA_030648825.1 bacterium | reverse complement strand
TTTTTCTACTTCTGCACGAGTTATCATATTTTTATTGTATTTGTACTATAGCAAATAAGCCTCTATTCTGCGAGATGAAAAACCGAGTTTTGTTGAGTTGTTGTTGACAAAAAAAATAGACTCGCTATCATTACAGACAAGAGCTTGTGACGTACTCTAAATGAGCCTGCGTCTATTCATACAATTGATGGCAAGCCCTTCTAAACACCTTTCGGGGTGTTTAGTGTTTTATGGGAAAAATGCCGAAAAATTGCTTTGGTCCTTTATTTGTTTGTCTGATAATAAGTTTCATGTATATATCATCAATACACGATTTGAATGCCCAAAAATGAATTATCTTGTTTTTTTTCTTAATAATTCTATGTTCAACAGATATATATTCGCCACTTATTATACTCTTGCAATATTTCAAAAGTGACAATCTTCTATTTTGTTCAATTAGAGGACGCCAATTCTTTCCTTTGCGTACGAGGTGATTGAAACCCTTTTTGTTAAAAAATATTTTTTCATTATCAAAATGCGAGCATTGAATATTACCAATACTTCTGTATAAAACTTTATATTTAGATATATTAATTTTTTGATCGCGGAAAAACACCACTACAGCCTACAAAATTGAAATAAAGAAAAGATAAAGATTTTATAAAGAAATTATAAAGTTTCGCACGGTAAGGATAAGTGTGGATAAATAAACAAAAACAAAACTGCACGAATGCAGTTTGTAAAACGAAAGCTGACTGAGACCGATTACTGCGAGGTCTCTACGGCGACTTTCGCGTGCTGGGCTTGGAGTTCGGTTTTCAACGCCGTAACTTCCTTTAGAATCTCATTTTTATAGACACAAGAATTAACTTGCCCGCTGATAAACAGAGATAAGATCAAAAAAAATAGCCTGGAATAGTGTCCTGAATTGAGCGGTTCTAATTTGTTCATGACTGTATTAGGTTTTAATGGTTGAATTTGTGCAGTTTTGAAGCGCGATAGGGCGAAATTGTCATATCGTACTTCCACTTCTGCACATAACCTGCTTTAAAGAGCCACTTGATTTCTGTATAATAGTATACACCTATTGTATACAAAAGTCAAGCTTTTAATGAGTATACTCTATTATATGGCTCATATTAAGACTTTATAGGAAGCGAAAGAAACACTCTTCCTTTCGCTCTTTTAAACTTACAAAACAAGATTTCTAAACTCCCCCTCCCCTATCACTTTCACCCCGAGAGATTGAGCTTTTTTTAATTTTGAACCCGGATTTTCGCCGGCCAGAACATAAGAAGTATTTTTTGATACGGACGAAGAAATGTTTCCACCGTTTTTTCTGATCATGTCTTCGGCCACTATACGTTCCAGTATTGGCAACGTTCCAGTGAGAACAAAAGTCATTCCTGAAAGTTTACCCTGAGCGACTGGCACCGTTTTTTTGATTTTTATTTCTCGCAATAGTTTTGCCAACATTTTTTTATTGTCTGTATTTCTAAACCAGACAAACACAGACTCCGCCACCACCGTACCTATACCAGGAATAATTTCCAGTTCTTCTACTGTCGCCTTTGACACGGCATCCACGGTTTTGAAATTTTCGGCGAGCAGATGGGCGGTTTCTTCGCCGACATGATCTATGGAGAGGCCCGTGATGAGACGTGGCAAGGTGGTTTCCCGCGCTTTTTCTATTGATAAAAGTAAATTGTCCGCTGATTTTTCGGCAAAACGCGGTAGAGCCAACACGTCTCCTTTTTTCAAAGTAAATATATCTGGAAATGTTGAAATGAGACCTGCGGAGAGGAGAGCTTCTATTACTTTCGGTCCACATTCAGCTATGTCCAATCCGGCCTTTGAGGCAAAATATCGCAGTTTTCTTTTTTGCAGAGTTTGAGAATCGCGAACCACACAACGATGCGCCGATTGTCCGGCGATCCTCTCTATACTGCCATCTCCGCCACATTCGGAAATGTGTGTCGGAAAAACAAAAGATTTTTCTTTACCCGTGCGTAATTCCCGCACTACCGAAACAATATCGGGAATGACATCTCCGGCTTTTTGCAAAATGACCGTATCACCTATGCGTACATCTAATCGTTTGATTTCATCTTCATTGTGAAGTGTGGCACGCGAAACAATTGAACCAGCTACGAGAACCGGACGCAAAACGGCAACCGGCGTAATCACTCCCGTGCGTCCAACCTGAAAAACAATATCTGTGAGGACGGTTGTCACTTGCTGCGCCGGAAATTTAAAAGCTATGCCCCATCGTGGCGCCTTGCCCGTATAACCCAGAGCTTCTTGAAACCGCCTCTCATCTACTTTTATGACCACACCATCTACGAGATAATCCTCTTTCGGCGCCCTCTTTCGCCATTCTCTCCAGTATGCGATTGCTCCTGAAATATCCACGACATGTTTTCGGTGTTTATTGACATTGAAGCCGAGATTGTCCAAAAATTCTAGCTCTTCACTCTGACTTTTCGGCATCGCTCCGAGAAATCGTGCAATATCGTAAACAAAATTATCCAATCCTCGCGATGAGGCAATTTTCGGATCGAGCTGGCGAATAGAACCGGCGGCCACATTTCGTGGATTGGCGAACAACGGTTTACCGTTTTTTTTCTGCTCACGATTTAATTTTTCCAGATTTGATTTGGACATCCATACTTCTCCTTCAACAATGATATTTACAGGTTTGGAAAGTTTGAGAGGCACAGAATGAATAGTACGGACATTTTGGGTGACGTCTTCACCTACGACACCATCACCACGAGTAGCGGCACGGACTAAAATACCTCTCTCATATTCCAAAACCACTTTCAAACCATCTATTTTCAGTTCACATGTATATGTCGGCACTCCTTCCGCGCCTGTTTCGTTTTTTATGAATTTTTTGACCCGCTTGTCAAAATCCATTAAATCTTCTTCTGTGAAAGCATCATTAAAAGACCATTGGGTGACTTTATGCGCCACTTTTACGAATTCCGGCAGAGGCACCCCGCCAACTCTCTCCGTGGGTGAATCAATAGTTTTTAATTCTGGATATTTTACTTCTATGTCTTTTAACTCATGAACCAAAGTATCATATGCCGTATCGGATATCAGAGACGCATCATGAGTATGATAAAGCTCGCGATGGCGATTGATTTCATCACGCAGTTTCCTCGCGCGCCTCTCAATGTCGTAAGTGGCTCTCATACCTCTAGATTACTTCTCTTTGATACCATATTCAAGACGGCAATTTATCTAATGACGCCTTGTCAACTCCCCAAACTTTTTTTGCGAAAGCTTCATGTATATCCTTTAATTCCGGTGATTTCAATACTTTGAGCACAATCAAGATCACTGCGATACCGACAATACCGGCGCATAATCCCTGCATAAACACACCAAAGAGAGTAGTCAGACCAAATATATCATCAAATATATTGAGTGAAAGATAGGAAGCATATCCACCGATAATAGACGCGGAGATCGAATGAAAAGCGGTTTTCATGACCGGCGCAGTAAAGCTCGGAAACTCTCCAGCAAAAGATCGCCAATGGAGATATAGATTGAGAAAAGTGCCGAGAGTAAATGCCAACGGCAACATGAGAACAGATGAATCATTTGCTCCACTTGTCTTTAAAAGTGATTGTACAAAATAAGCAAAATCGGGCGCCGAATAGTAGAGTTTTATGAGACCAAAACCCATGAGAACAGTGACAACAGTAGATATTATATTGATAAAGAGAGGTTTGGCTGTTTTGCCTTCCGCATAGAAAGAACGAACAAAGAGTAGTATCAAACCCTGACCAACGGATGATACGACAAAGAGAGCTAGAGCGGCGGCAGTCAGTTTAGTATCCGACCAGCTGAATTGGCCGGAACCGAGGACCACACGGACAATTTGGGCGCGGAGAACAATAAACAGTACAGTTATGGGTATAGACCAGAATATGACATGCTTACCAGCGGCAATCATGCGAGACAAAAAACCTTCTCTGTCTTTTTGAACACTGAATCGCGCCAAGATTGGAAATATTGCGGACGAGTAGCTGGCGCCGATTATGGACAGAGGCACCGACTGGAGATTTTGAGCCAGATTAAAAATTGATATGGAACCGGCGCCGAGAAAAGAGGCAAAAGATATGAGACCGAGATTTGTAATCTGTTGAGACGACAATGTGACGGTGCGAGGAATAGAGAGTTTGGCTACTCTCTTTATTTTTCCCCAATCAAAACAGAAAGAGAACCGAGGAAAAAGTCCGTCCTTTATGACGAGCGGTATTTGAGTGAGAGACAGGAACAGAGCGCCGAGAATGACGCCAAACGCCAAACCACCAATGCCCCAAGACGGCAAAAAGAATATAATGCCGAATATGATACCTATGTTGTATAGCGGATACGACAGAGCGTAAACGAGAAAACGGTTTTGAATCTGGGTTATGGAAGCAAAGAATGACGCCACACCGAGGAGCACCGGAGAGAGGAGGAGAATACGTGAAGTACTGATGAGCGTATCACCAAAGCCCAGAATAAAGAGATTCGGAAAGAGCGCGTGTAGAAGCCACGGCATGAGAAAATATGCTATACCGCAAACAACAATAATAAGAATTGAAAAAGCCGAAAACAAACTTTGAATAGACACCTTGAGTTCATCCACGCCTTTTTCTTTGCTCTCTATGAGAAAAGGCACGAGAATTGATGTTGATACCAGAGACGCCACCATCACAAATATGAAATCAGGTACACGAAAAGCGGCAAAGTAAACATCGAGCATAGTACTGGCACCGAGACTGTGGGCCAAGAGTCTATCGCGAATGAGAGCAAATAGGAGGGATGCCATCGCCGAGCCAGCCAAGAGGTACGCGGCCTCATGTAGTCCTGTAATTTCTCTGCCCATACCACCGACAAATGACAGGATTTTTTTTACCATTATTTTGCCGTTTCAGCTTAAATCTCTTCCGAAACACCAGTTTCTTTCACCGGCGTGCTGGACCTCTTTTCAGGAGTCGCTTGATTTGAGAGTGGTGGTTTACCCAATTCCAGATTTTTTATTATGGCCTTTACTTCAACATTATCCGGATTGGTAGCCTGCAAGTCTGTGAATTGAGTCATAGCTTTGGCTTTTTCTCCTATCTGATAATAAGAGAGACCTAGGAAATATTTGGCATTGGCGTATTGCGGATTGAGAGTTACCGCCCTTTCTAGAGCAAAAACAGCGTTCTGATAATTTTTATTACTGTAATACAGGAGACCGAGTTGTAGAAATATTCCCGGATCCGAAGGAGACAGAGTGGCCACCGCTTCTACGGATTTAATGGCATTTACCACATCGTTTTCCGCAATCTGAATTTGAGATAGGAGGAAAATCGCGTCCGCATAATCGTTTTTCTTTTCAAGCGCCAGAGTTATGTAATTTTTGGCGGCTTCATTGTCTTTGTGGGCCGTTTCCAACCGAGCCAAAATCAGATATATTTCCGGACTGGCAGGATTCAAAGCCAGAGCAGATTCATAGGATTTTTTGGCATTTTCATAGGCACCAGAGATATTGAGTGGTACGACAGCCTCAAAAACTCTACCAAACATGAGATGATTTCTGTAATTTGTCGGATCTACTCTGACAGCTTCTTCTCCAGCTTGTATAGCCGCGCTCAAATTATCCTGAAATTGTTTCTGAGCTTCCGTTTGATTTATATTTTTGTCATTGAGCAAAGTATTTATTTTTGCCAAATAAATTTCCGACAAAGACTGATAATAAACACTGTTTTCTCCGAACGAAATGGCGCGAGCTATCCCTATCGCGGCTCCATCCAAATCGCCTGTTTGATTCGCCGAGATAATACTTTTCTGGAAATACACGTTAGATATGAGTTTGATCGTCACAAAATAACCGAAAGATAAAGACGCTATGAGGAGGAGAATGGTGAGGAGAACCGATATGAAACTGGCTGCCGGTTTTTCTATGACTGAATACGAGGTCGTGCGAATAGCGCCTTCTTCGCATTCTCCCGCAATAAAAAGTCCCGATAAAATCATGGTAAGAATCCAAATGGTAGAGGAAGGCGCATATATAATCGAGAAAATCCATAGATAAACACTTCCAAAGAGAGAGACGATAACGAGATAGCGTGATGATGTCGGAGAGACCTCACGAAAGAGTGCTCGAACCGATTTTACCAAAAACAATCCCACATAGAGTAGTATCGCCAAAAATCCTATGATACCGGTGGTTGAGAGAAAGCTCGGAATAAATCCGATACCATAATTGAAATCGGTATTCCAAAAAGGAGTGTTATTGATGCCTGCCGGTTTGTGGAGAAGCCATTCAGAAGAAAAACGGTTCGGTCCGGCGCCGAATAGAGGACTCTCTTTGATGGTTGCTTTTGAAACATCTAGAGTGGCGCTCCATGATGGGCGAACTTCCACTTGAGATATTCCCAGAGAACTCGATATGGCTCCGCCTATTTTTCCGCCGGCGAAAATAAAGATAACGGAAAGTGTCAGAACTATGAGAGCGTGATACGGCAAACGAGCACCCAAATAGATGGATTTCTTGCCGAACGATAGTTCATAAATTAGATAAATGAAGGAGAGGATGGCGAGAATTATCCAGACAGTGGAAAAGTTTACAATAACCAGCATAACAATGGAAAAGGCCAGAATGAGGTAGTTGAGCGTTCTCATTAACTTTGTTCCAGATCCGCGTTCCAGAGTTATGCAGGAAAAAATAGCACCCAAGCCAAAGAAGATGGCCAGATCATTCCACCTTCCAAAAAAATTTGCTGTAACAGCAGTCAGCATGCCAAAAGAGAGTGTATCTGGACCAAAAATGAATCTGATTATATGAAAGACACCGACAACCAAAAATGATGCTCCAAGCGCCAAACAGGAATAGAATATTTCTTTCTTAGATCTGACGACCAACGGTATGAGCGCCGAGAGAACGAGTGACGGTAGAAAAAAGGAAAGTGTACCGAGATCAAAACCGGAACCAGCGAGAGACATCACTCGATTTTCTGAAAATAGGGTCGCCAGAACATAAGTCAGAGCCAAAATCCCAGATCCAGCATAAACAAAAGTACGTGGAAAAATATATATCCCATCACGCAAACGAGCTATACACCAGAGAATAAACGACAGAGTGATGCCATAGAGAAAAAAAGATGACTTACCTATTTGAAATGATACAGAGAGAGCCGGAACAAAGAATATAGGGGTGAGAAAAATAGTGATGAGAATAACAATAAAAGAAGCTCTGTCTAATCCCCCTGACTTTTCTCCTGAAATTACCGTATTTGTATTGGTCATATGCCGTTTAACGAATGTTTAACGAATAGTGATAATGGTTGATTATATAGGAAAAAAAAGTACAATACTAGAGCCTGTACCGGACGGCCGCTCGTTTCGCGAGAAATGGGAGGAAAGTCCGAACACATGCTTTCGCAAGAAAGCAGGAGGGTAGCGGGTAACGCCCGTCGGGAGCAATCCTAGAGATGAGAACAGAGACGAGTCTCTATAGGTCGCAAGATCGATAGAGAGTGAAACGGCAAAATTCTTACCTATGTGCAAGGCCGTGTCCATTCAGCCTAAAAACTGCGTGGAAGTGCCGCTCGAGGTTGGTGGCAACATCAATCCCAGATAAATGGTCGTCCACTCTCGACGCAAGTCGCGGAGAGACAGAATTCGGCTTATAGGTACAAGCACATGAAAAAGGTCGCCCTAAAGGCGATCTTTTTCTATTGCTTCTTCCCCTGCCCCCCATCCACTTCATAATTGGTATTTTGGGCTTCAAAGAAATTGACGAGTTCAAAAACATCGGTGGAAGTAGCCATCCATTTGGCAGGATTTGTGGCATTGTAATATTTCGGCAAGCCCAATTCTTCCAGTCTCCTATCCGTCACATACATCACGTATTGATTCACATAATCGGCGTTGAGACCGAGAATGCCGTTCGGAAACAAATCCTTGTTGTAATTCACTTCCAGATTGACGCCTTCCACTATGATATCGCGGATTTCCGTGGCAAATTCTTCTGTGAGCAGAACGGAATTTTCTTCCAAAATATGATGAATGAGATTCATGCCGAATTTCAAATGCAGGGATTCATCGCGCAAAACCCATGTGATCATGGAACCGAAATTGCGCAGTTGGTTTCTCTGACGGAAAGACAGAGCTACCATGAATCCGGAATAAAACCATATGCCCTCCATCACGATATTGGTGGCCACGAGATTGCGAATGAAATCTTTTTTACCATCGGCAGTTTCAATGTCCAGTTTGTCGTCCATCATTCTCTTCATATATTTATTTATATAAGCTTCTTTGGCTTGCATGGACGGCACGCCGAGGTGGAGACTGAAAATTTTCTCGCGATCAAAAGGAAAAGTTTCCAAAACATATTCAAAAGCGACACAGTGGTTGGCCTCTTCCCACATCTGCTTGGCTAGATACAGATGGCATTCGGGAGATTTGAGATAAGGATAAATGCCGAGAGCGATGGAACGATTGACGATGAGCTCGGCCGGATTAAAAAAAGCCATCAGGAATTTCACGGCATGTCGTTCGTCCTCGGTCATTTTGGCCCAATCATCCAGATCTTCTTTGAGAGCAATTTCGTGAGGAAACCAAGTATTTCTGACGGCTTGATTATAGAGATCATAAGCCCATTTGTACCGCAGAGGGTGCAAACTGACATCTTCCGGCGAAGCTTTTCCTATTAGCATTGCTGTAAATTTTAATTATGAATAAATCGGCGACAATACAAAACGTTATTGGCAACTGTCGCATTGATTGAATTCCGAGGGATCTGTCGGACATGTTTTGTTGGTCGTCATGATAATCCGAGATTTCTCTTTTTCCGGATTCATATCCAATGCCATCTCTGAGAGAGATTTATAACCTTTAGATTTTTCCGATACCGATATTGATATCGATTCTGAAATTTTTGCTATTTCTGCCGGTTTTATTACTTGAGCCAATTTGGGGATATTCCATGCAACAGTTGTCGGCGTTTCAATTTCTAGCGATTTCTGAAGAGGAACGGCGAAAATGGCTTTCTTTTCCAGCATAATATTGCCACCGAGAGTGCCTGAAACAGACGCAAAACCCGTTTTGCCCATTTTTTCGGCTTTGTTCACTCTCACCGTGGACTGCTCGGCTGTATGACGCGGTTTCATATGGAGATAATACGTCGTTTTGACGCCTTTCTCCCAAGCCGTCGTGTAAATTTTCATGGTTTCATCAATATCGCGAGTCTCCAAATACATGTTGCGAGAAATCGCTTGATCTATCCATTTTTGGGCCCGAGCCGCCACTTCTATAAATGCATACGGAGAGGTGGTAAAAGAAGTTTTGTAAACGTCTTTTATATGTTGCGGAATGAGATCTATATGGGCTATATCTCCCTGACTTTCTATAATCTCCCCGCGGACTTTTTCCCAGAGACTCATATTTTTCAAATCATTCACGAGATTGTGGTTTATGTCCATGTATTTGCCAGAGATTTTGTTTCTGGAAAACACTTGGGCAAACCGCGGATCCATGCCGGGAGTGGTGCCGGCAACCAATCCGATATTGGCGTTCGGAGCGACAGCCATGAGAGTGGCGTTTCTCATACCTCTCTTTACTTTGCCGCGGAGCAATTCCCAATTGAGACCTTTGTGTTTTGATTCTTTTGATACGGAAATTTGTCTACCACGATCTTCTTCCAATATTTTTATGGTATCTATGGGCACCTGGCCCATTGACCAACGAGAACCGGCGAAATTTTTATATGATCCGCGAACACTTGCCAAATTCGCGGATTCGTCTATAGCCATATAAGAAACAAACTCAAATATCCTGTCGGAAAAATCCCAAGCGTGTTCACTATCGTATGACAATCCGAGTTTTTCAAAAACATCGGCCAGACCCATGACCCCGAGACCCACAGCACGATTTTCCTTATCTGATTTCTGCGCTTCCGGAATAGCCAGTTTGTTTATATCAATTAAATTATCCAACTGACGTATAGCATAACGGACAGACTCTTCCAATTTTGACCAGTTCACTTCTTTGTTCACGACATGATTGGCCAAGTTTATGGAAATGAGATTGCAAACGGCAACATTATCCCTATCCTGAGGCAAACAAATTTCTGTGCATAGATTGGACATATGAATAGTGCCCGTATTGTTGTTGAGAGCGCGCAAATTGATCGGATCCTTCCATGTAATCCACGGATGAGAAGTAGATTGGAGGGCGGTGAGAATCTGACGCCACTGTTCGCTGGCCGGCACTTTCTTGTAGGCGCGGAGTTCGCCTCTCTCCGCTTTGGCTATGTATTCTTTATATTTTTCGGAAAATTTGGCACCATAGAGCTCGTTTAAATCAGCGGTTTCGGCCGGATCAAACATATACCAGTCCTGACCGCCGATGACACGCTTCATAAATTCATCCGACAGATATGCTGCCGTATTGGCCGTACGCATTCTCATATAATCGTCCCCGGCATTGTGCTTCCAGTCCATAAATTCAGGAAAATCCAAATGCCAGTTCTCCATATAAAAACAGAGTGCGCCTTTTTTCTTGCCTCCTCTCTGGATAGCGCGGATGGCGGTATCGATAATTTTGGCGAAAGTTGTGGGACCGGTGGACACTCCGCCGAAATTGGATTTGAGAGGCGATCCGGACGCACGCAGTTTTGTGACAGAGGCGCCGAGTCCGCCGGAATCTTTGGACAAGAGCATGACATCAGAAACAGATTTCGCTATATGTTTCATATCGTCATGAATTTCCAAAAGAAAACAATTGGAGAGAGAAGAACGTAGGGTGCCGGCACCGAGATTGGTCGAACCGCCGGCGATGAATTCATGTTTGGACATTTTTTCATAAAACCTAATAGCCCATTCGGTCGGATTTTCTTCGTTGTAGGAAAGTCCCATGGCAACACGCATAAACAGATATTGTGGAGTCTCGGTCGGTTCTTGTTTTATATTTCGCAGAGCATAACGATTCATCAGACCATCCAGTCCGGAATATAGAAAAATATCATCGCGAGAAATATCCAATACGAGGGCCAGTTTTTCCAAATCGTATTTGGTTATCATATCTGGATGGAGACGATTCTCCGTCACACCGGATTTTATGTATTTTATAAAGCCACCGCTGTGTTTTATTTTGAGATCGGCTGAATTTTCGGTGTCATAATCGCCAAAAACTTTCTTATATATGGTTTTGAGGAGAAGTCTGGTTGCTACTTTGTCAAAATCTGTATCGTCTTTGATATTTTGAATAGCGGCGTTGATTGTGGCCCGATCCAATTCTTCTGTCGTCATGCCATCATAGAGCGTAAGCCTAGTATCGGTGGCGATTTGAGTTACGGTAGATATGGGATCGGCGAGCCCCACACAAGCGCGTTCTATAGAACGATTTATCTTGTCGGCGTTAAAGAGTTCTTTGGTGCCGTCTCTATGAGTGATGAAAATATTCATTATTGATTACTTGAAATAATCGCCAAGTGATGACAATTTATTGCGCTTGTTCATTTTACACGAGCGTTACCGCGAAAAAAATGATGATTATCAGATATTTTTTGTTAGAGAACAGCAGTAATTTTTTGTAAAGAAAGAAAAAAACGGAAATTAGAGATACGCCTTAAAACATCTCTCTATTGGAACTAGTTTCAATAGCTATTTACTAGTTTTTTTGGATTTTACGGCAAGAAAATACGAGGTGAAATAAAAAGGGAGGAAAAATAAAGAATTTCCCACCGAAAACAGTGCCAAAATTTTATTTCCCACCAATGATAGAAACTTTATCGCCATCTATCACGCCGAGAACATCCAAAACGCCAGCCGTGAATTCCATAACATACCTTCCTGTTTTTTTTGGAAAAAATGTTTTTGGAAAGGTGTTCGGAGAAACATTTTTTTTTATAGAAACAACCGTGAAATTATCATCAATCCAGAGAATATCTATCGGAAAGAGCATGTCTTTCATCCAAAAGCCATAAATGTCCGCATTGGGAAAAATAAACAGCATTGCTTCGTTATTTTTCAGACCAGTAAAGCCTGATAGACCATTTTCTCGCAATTTTTCCGTGTCGGAAACATAAGCGTCAAAGATTTTTCCACCGATTGTTACTTCCGTATGTTTGTAAGATTTGTAAACATTATCTGCAATCGACATTTTGGAATTCTCGGTTGGTTGAAAGTTTTTCCAATAAACAAAAACGGAAAGCAAAACAAAACCAAGAAAAATAAAAATAATTAAAGAACTTTTTTTCATCATGAAAAGAAATGTTATGAAAGTAGAGAAATAATAGTTGTTTTCAAAACTTCCGGATTAGCCGAACCTTTTGATTTTTTCATACCTTGACCAATCAAAAATTGCAGTGAAGCCTGTTTGCCTCTTTTGTAATCTTCCGCTACTTTCTGATTTTCATTTATTACTTCTTCGGCGATTTTCTCTATAGTATCGGTATCGGATTTTTGAATTAAATCTTTTTCTCTGGCGATTATTTCTGGATCACCACCACTCTCAAACATAACAGTCAAAATATCCTTCGCCGCGCGCGAAGAAATTATTTTCTTTTCTATGAGCAAAATGAGTTTTGCAAACTCTTTTGGAACAAAAGAAAGTTTTGAAATCTCGCTTTCTTTGCCTTCACCAAATTTTTTCTTTATCAAACCGAGAATATCGCTTGAAATATAATTGGACGAAAGGAGAATTGATTCCTTTTTAGACATTAACGCTGTTACTGATTCAAAAAAAGCGCCAACTTCCGGAATTGATACATATATATGTACATCCGTGGGTTTTAGGCCTAATTTCTGGTACCTTTTCCTCTTTTCCCAAGGCAATTCCGGCATAGTTTTCTTCAAATTAACCGAGGAAAACTCGGGTATTTCGGAAATTTTGAGCTTTGGCAAATCAGGATCCGGAAAATAACGATAATCATGAGAATCTTCTTTTTTTCTCTGACTCACGGTCTTACCTTTGGCATCATCCCAACCGCGAGTTTCTTGTTCTATTTTCTCGCCGGATTCCAAGAGAGCGGTCTGCCGTAGGATTTCATAAGCAACAGCCTTTTCAACTGATTTAAACGAATTCAGATTTTTTACCTCAACTTTGGCGCCGAATTCTTTCATGGTGGTTTGTTCTGTGCTGGCAACAGAAATGTTGGCCTCAACGCGCATTTCGCCTTTTTCCATATTTGCTTCCGATACGCCGAGGGTCCGGAGCAATAGTTGGAGTTCACGACCAAAATTTCCTGCCTGTTCCGCAGAATGAATTACCGGTTCGGTAACCAATTCCATGAGTGGTACTCCGGCACGATTGAAATCAATGAGAGAATAATCACCATCATCGTGATTTGACGAAGCCGTATCTTCTTCCAGATGCACGCGTGTAATTTTTACGCGAGCGAGCTCACCGCCGGAAACCAGTGGATGCTCATACTGGGATATTTGATAACCTTTTGGAATGTCCGGATAAAAATAATTCTTGCGATCAAATTCGCTGAAATCCGCAATCTCACTTCCGAGAGCGATACCGACACGGAGGACATGCATAACTGCTTTTTTATTTATGACCGGCAGTGTCCCTGGATGACCCATGCATACAGGACAAACATTATCATTTGGTTTTGAATTGAAAGGATCATTCGGAGAGTCACAGAACATTTTTGTCCGTGTCGCCAGTTCCGCATGTATTTCAAGGCCAATGGTGGGTTTATAAGTTTTCATCACTTATATTATATCCCACGCAGAATCTTCACCAAATCGTCTCTGAGCGATTTTACTTGTCCACTATCCAAAACAGAAACAGAAAAAACGTTTGGATTAACTTTTTTGGCTTCTATAATTTTTGTTTTGAGAGTTTTTTCGTCTATCAAATCAGTTTTTGTGAGAATTATAATTTCATATTTTTCGGAAAGTTCTTCGGAATATGCTTCCAACTCTCCACGAATTATTTTATATGCTTCGGCAATATCATCATTTTCTAGAGATATACAATGAAGAATCATTTTTGTGCGAGAAATATGACGCAAAAATTTGTCGCCGAGACCGCGACCAGACGATGCGCCTTCTATGAGACCAGGAATATCTGCCAATATAAATTTATGCATCTCTCCGAGATTTGGTTCGAGTGTTGTGAATTGATAATTAGCTACCTTTGCGTGAGCATTTGTGAGAACATTTAAAAGAGATGATTTGCCGGCATTCGGAAAACCGACAAAACCGGCGTCAACGACCAGTTTGAGCACGATATGAAAATCAGCTTCTTCTCCGACTCTGCCTTCGGTCGTCTGAAGAGGTCTCTGATTGGTTGAAGCTTTGAAATGTTCGTTACCGAGTCCATAACGTCCACCTTTCAAAATCAAAACTTTTTCGCCTTCTTTTAAAAGCTCAAAAGATTGTTCCGTATCCAAATTCATGACAACGGAGCCAATAGGAAGTTTCAAAACCAAATCCTGGCCGGCGCGCCCTTCCATACCTTTCTTATCACCGTTTCTGCCGTTTTCCGCTTGAAAAAGCTTTACATTTCTGTAGTTTGCCAAGATGTTTATGTCGCGCACGGCCTCCACATAGACGTCGCCACCGCGACCTCCATTGCCACCTGCGGGACCCATGAATTCTTTGCCTTTCTCATGGAGCCAGCGCACTACACCGGAGCCACCCCGACCCGCCTCTACATGAAATGTTACTTCGTCTATAAATGCCATATAATAGAGCTTATAGTAAATCAGGAAAAAGAAAAGGTGTATACCAAATATATAAAAAACCATGGACACCATAAAAAAACTAAAAGCGAGAGAGATTCTGGATTCGCGTGGCAATCCTACGGTTGAAGTTGATTTGATTTTGAGTGATAGTTCTCTCGGCCGAGCATCAGTTCCATCAGGCGCTTCTAAGGGAAGTTATGAGGCTATAGAATTGCGTGATAGTGGTTCTCACAGATTTGGCGGTCTCGGCGTTTTGAAAGCGGTTGAAAACGTGAATACAATTATTGCCGGAGCGATTATCGGTAAAAGATTGGACCAAACAAGCTTGGATAAAATCATGGTTGCTCTGGATGGCACTCCGAATAAAAGCAAATTGGGTGCAAACGCCATTCTCGGCGTATCCATGGCTTTCGCACGCGCGAAAGCTGAATCTGAAAAAATTCCTCTCCATGAATATTTTCATAACATAAGTGAACCAAAGGAAAAAATGTGTCTACCTGTGCCCATGATACTGGTTTTGGAAGGAGGCAAACATGCCGACAAAGGTTCTGATTTGCAAGAGTTTATGATCGTACCCCATAAAGCAAAAAATTTCAGGGAAGCTCTGCGTTACGGAACGGAAATTTATCACACCATAGGCGAAATATTGAAATCAAAAAGTTTCAATACAAATGTTGGATTTGAAGGCGCCTTTGGACCGAATCTCGGAAGCAATGAAAAAGCGTTGGAAATAATAATGGAAGGAATCAAAGCCGCCGGCTATATCCCGGGGGTTGATATTGGAATCGCCATAGATTGCGCGGGGAACGAATTTTGTAAAAACGGAATCTATGATTTGAAAACCGAGAGCAGAAAACTCTCAGGAAAAGAAATATTGGAATACTATACGAATTGGTGTGAAAAATATCCTATTGTTTCTATAGAAGACGGTTTGGCAGAAGACGATTGGACGGGTTGGAAAACCATGACCGAAAAACTGGGTAATAAAATACAAATCGTCGGCGATGATCTCTTTGCCACAAACATTGAGAGATTAAAAATAGGTATAGAGAGAGGAGCCGGCAATTCTATTTTGATAAAGCTCAATCAAATCGGCACAATTACGGAAACGATTGAAGTGATAAGACTGGCAAAGAAAAATAAATACAAAATAATTGTTTCTCACCGCTCCGGCGAAACAGAAGATGCCATGATTGCGGATTTTGCCGTAGGTGTGGGTGCAGACCAGATAAAAACCGGCGCACCGAGAGGAACGGACAGAACTGCCAAATACAATCAGCTGCTCCGCATAGAAGAATCTATCGGTTAGGTTATCGTCAATTTGAATTATTGATTTTTAAGCGTTTCTATATATTTGCGCAAAGCACGAATTTCATTGCGCACGCCTATGAGTGAGACCTCTTCTTCTTCGATGAGTTCTTTAGTCCTCTCTTCCGTCTTTTTCTCATGACGCAAGCCAGATATGATGATACGATCTCCAATGAAAACTGAAACAGCCAGACCAGTTATGAGTAATCCGACTGTTGTGATCACAACCTGAATCGGCTCATAAAAAATAAAACCAAAAATACCGCCTTTGGCCATGAGAATGTCAGCTGTATGCCAGACACCGCGCCAAAACAAAACCACCAGAACACCGCCTATGATTGAATAAGGAATTGGAACATGACTCAAACTGCCACGGACCTTGTCTTCAAGTTTATCAAAAAAACGTATTATTTTTTTCATGTCTGTATTGTATCAAACCGACAAAACTAATTGTACTCTTCCCTGTTTCTCACTATAGACCACAGCCAGACGATGAGAGCTACCACGACGACACCGATGAGTACTTCTTTTTCGTAATTTTTAATATTACCGACGAGCAAAGCAAAAAATTCGCCGAAAAAATAACCGCCTAGAACGAAAATTACGGACCAAACTGCCGAGTTTATGAGATTTAGCAGAACGAATTTTTTTGTCGGAAGCTCGGAGGTGCCTATGGCAAAGAGAGTTGGTATGCGCAAGCCGTAGAGAAAACGGTAACCAAAGAGAATTTTATTCTGATGATTATGAATGAGATCATGAACTTTTTCCGCACGCGCGCGCCAATGGCGACGATGACGTTTTTCTAAAAATGCCGTGCCTTTTTTTCTGCCCAAATAAAAGAAAAACTGATCGCCGGCGAATGTGGCGACAAAAGCGACTATCAAAACCCATGTCAGAGACAGAAACTCCAAGCGTGCCAAGAGACCGCCAGCAATAACCACAATTTCGCCTTCCAGAAAAGTTCCTACAAATACGGCGACCAAACCGTATTGCGCGATGATAACCTCAAGCATATTTTTATTATTTCTTTATTATTTTTTCTCCAACCAGCCGTCCGCCAAATAATCCGCCAATTTTTTGAATTTTATTTCTCTATCCTCATTATTCTTTGTAATGATTATCTTATCATTCCTGCCCCTCTTGTCCCCGTGGATAACATTTTCACTGCCGAGTATACCTTTGGCATCTTCTTCAATGGTATTGAGAGGCTTCATTTCTATAGATGTCCCGCCGAGATTGGGTAATGTATTTATAATTTGAGCATTTATGGCAACTTGCATTGATTTGAACAGACCCAAGCCTTCCCTCTTATATTCAACCAATGGATCTCTCTGACCGTACGCACGTAAATTTACGGACGAACGCAGATAATCCATGGCTTCCAAATGTTCCACCCAAAACATATCTATGGCTTGGAGGGAGAGACGACGCAAGACTCCCGCAAAACCGACTTCACCGAACATTTCTCTCTTGACTTTTATTACGCCCATAATACCCTGATCGTTTTGATCGACTATATTCATGAGTTCGGTGATTACTTCATCATCTCTACCCACGAGCATTTTTCTGCGCCTTTCATAAACTGTTTTTCGATGGAGATTCATAACGTCGTCGTATTCCAAAACGTGTTTGCGAGCGTCAAAATTAAAACCTTCTATGCGGGTTTGAGCAGTTTCTAGCGAGCGTGTGATCATGCCGTTTTCTATAGGCTCGTCTTCGGCTATGCCAAATCTGCCCATCATTTTTTTCACCATATCTGTGGCAAAAACCCGCATGAGATTGTCTTCCAGAGATACAAAGAACTGTGTTTCACCTGGATCGCCTTGTCTACCCGAACGACCACGCAATTGATTATCAATACGGCGAGCTTCGTGTCTCTCCGTGCCCAGAACAAAGAGCCCTCCAGCCGATTTTACTCTTTCCACATCACCAGACGGGGCGGGATTGCCTCCCAGTTTTATATCAACACCTCTACCGGCCATGTTTGTGGCAATCGTCACGGCACCATAGCGACCGGCTTGGGCAATGATTTCACCTTCCCTCTCGTGATTTTTGGCGTTCAAAATTTCGTGCTTTATGCCTTCTTTTTTTAAATATTCAGAGAGTAGTTCATTTTTTTCTATAGAAACCGTACCTATGAGCACCGGTTGACCTTTTTGGTTTATCTCTTTTATCTTTCTGGCGACAGCTTTGAATTTGCCTTTCTCGGTTTGAAAAATTAGATCATTTTTATCCAAACGAGCCAGAGGTTTATTTGTAGGAATAGCGATAGTGTTGAGCCTATATACTTTAAAGAATTCCTCGCGGGAGGTGACAGCTGTTCCCGTCATGCCGGAAAGTTTTTTATAAAGTCTGAAAAAATTTTGATAAGTGATGGAAGCGAACGTTCGTGATTCTTTTTGAATGGCCACGCCTTCTTTTGCTTCTATAGCCTGATGCAAACCCTCCGACCAACGCCGACCAGGCTGTAAACGACCTGTAAATTCGTCCACGATGACAATTTCATTATTTTTAACCACATATTCTTTATCATTATGGAAGAGTGCTCTGGCGCGAACGGCAGTTTCCAGATGATGAACGTATTTCACACCCCTATCCGTATATATGTTGTCTATACCGAGTGTTTTTTCTGCGGCTGTAATACCCGAATCGGTCAGTTGAATGGCTTTTCTCTTTTCATCTATTTTGTAATCTTCTTCTGGTACGAGATTGGCGGCAATTTTTACAAACATTTTATAGAGATCTTCCGATTCGGCTGTAGCGGAAGAAATGATGAGGGGCGTGCGAGCTTCGTCTATGAGAATAGAGTCCACTTCATCCACGATGGCGTAATTCCATTCTCTCTGACGTAGATTTTCCGGAGAATATTCCAAATTGTCGCGCAGATAATCAAAACCAAATTCCTGATTCGTACCGTATGTGATGTCGGCATCATAAGCTGATTTCCTGGTGCAAGGTCGCAAAAATTCATGGACTACTTTAAAAGATCCCAACTCATCACGTTCTCGGTCCATCTCTCTGTCCGTCTCTCTGTGTTTTGAATCATAGAGAAAAGAAGCTTCATGATTTATGACACCAACAGAGAGACCGAGAAAATCGTAAATCTGGCCCATCCACGCCGCATCGCGACGAGAGAGATAGTCATTTACCGTAATGATGTGAACACCGCGACCCGAGAGAGCGTTGAGATATGCCGGCAGGGTGGCGACCAGAGTTTTTCCTTCACCTGTTCTCATTTCGGCGATACCGGAAGTGTGGAGAATCGCTCCACCGATGAGTTGTACGTCAAAAGGTCTCTGCCCTAAAGTACGTTTTGCCGCTTCGCGAACGACGGCGAAAGCTTCTGGTAAAATATAGTCCAGAGTTTCTACAGCAAGCCGTTTTTTAAATTCATCAGTTTTGGCTTTCAGATCCACGTCCGAAAGAGCTGAAATTGCCGGCTCAAAAGCGTTGATTTTCGGCACCAAAGCCAGAAAGGGCTTTAAATCCCTCATATTCTGATTGCCGAATAAATTTGATAGAAAAGCCATATAGAGAGCCAATATAACACAAAAACAGGCTAAACACAGCCATTTAACTTTATCTCAAGCGATATATTGAACCTCTTTTTCTATATCTATACCGGTTTTTTGTTTGACTATATTCGTAACTTCACAAGTGAGAGATTCAATTTCTTTGAAAGACGTGCCTTTCTCCGCTACGACTACAAGTGGTTGATTTGTCCATAGACTAACCGGACCTTTTGTATAACCTTTTAGTCCGCACACATTATCAAGTATCCAAGCTAGAGGAATTTTTATTTTGTCGCCGAAAGAAAAAGAAGGGGTGTTTGGATATCGGATTTTGAGTTTTTCAAATTGCTGATTTGAAATAATAGGGTTTTTCCAAAATGATCCGGCTGTGCCTACTTTCGAAAGTTCTGGAAATTTACCTTTTCGAATTTCTATGACTGCTTTACGGATTTCAGAGAGAGATGGGGGGCGGGAGGAGAGAGAGTCTCTCTCCTCCCGCCCATTTTCTGAAAAATACTCTTTCAGGTCTTTATAAGAAAGGTTTGGGCTTGGAATTTTAGAAAGTTTGAATGTAACGCTCGTTATAATATATTTCTTGCCCTCCGCAGTTTTAAAAAAACTTTCGCGATATGAGAATTGACATTCGGAATTTGTGAAAGTGCGCGCCGCGCCGGTCGTACTATCTATAGCGCGCACGGAAACAATTGTGTCTTTCGCTTCGGCGCCGTAGGCGCCTATGTCTTGCACCGGCGCGGCGCCCACTGTCCCCGGTATTCCAGACAAGTTTTCCAGTCCCCACAATTCTTTTTTCACAGTCTCCGCCACTAGTCGATCCCAATTATCCCCTGCTTGCGCGGTCACCAAAATTTTTCCGACGTCAGTTTTATTATCGCTTTTTTCACCATCCTCAAAGGAAACTCCTGTCATTTCCATTTTTACGACCAAACCATCAAAACCATCATCGGAAACCAAAATATTTGATCCGCCACCCAAAATAAAAAAAGGCATTATCAGGCTTTCTGTATTTTTGCCTTTTGCAAAGTCCAGAGCCTCATACAACTCTTCTTCATTTTTTACAACACAAAAATACTTGGCCTTCCCGCCAATCTTGAACGTCGTATATTCCGCCAGAGAAACATTCTCCAAAAATTTCATATATCTAGATTACCACGTTCTGTATTAGGCTTCCGAACAATGCTGGAGGAGACTTTCGGAGGACGTGTAGACGTCCGAGAACGAGACGTCCCGCCAGTAGGCGGGAACGGCGTGCTCCGACAGCATTGTTCGGAAGCCTACTTCCCCGCTTCTATCTGCTTTATATACTCTTCTCCTTGCGTTTTGAATGAAGGGTCGTAATAAATATAATCACGCAAAGCCGCTATCGCTCCGGAACGATTGCCGGATTGATAATAGGCGCTGACGAGATTCATACGATCATCCTTGTTTTCCGGATTCAACACCACTCTCTCTCTCAAAATGGCTATGGCTTTTGACCATGAACCTAAATTTATATAAGCTTGGAGAAATAAATCACTCTTCACATCCGTAGTACCAAACCTTTCTTTCATAAATTGCTTCGCTTCATTTTCGCGTCCGGCATATATGAGAGAGAGCGCATAGAGTTGTCCCGCATTGTCATAAGACGTATCTAACTCGTAAGTTTTCTTGAAGGCCGGCACGGCTTTGTCGTATTGTTTATACAAAACATAAAAATTGCCGAGCTGGGAGAGTATTGATTGTTTTCTCGGAGAGAGTTCTACCGCGCGGAGGTAATGTTTCTCCGCTTCCTCTGGTTTTGTATACATACTGTAGAAATTACCGGCAAAAATTTCATAACGAGCATCACCTGGAAAACGTATCAGTTGAGTATCTACAGCTTCTTTGCCAATTTCATAAAACTTCTGGCGTATAGCGATAGGAATACTCTGATCGGCAAAACGTGGTATAGCCTCCACAATTCGTTCAACGAGTTCGGGACGACCTAGGGTGTCATAAGACAAAGCCTTCTCAAAACCAGCTAACGCTATTTGTGCCGCTATAGGTGTGATATTTGTTGCTTGTAGAGCAACAATAAGTGATTTATTAGTAGCAATACCGCGCCAATTGAAGAAATAAATAACAAAAACTAAAATCAAGAGAACGATCGGCCCGGCCATACGTGTGTCAAAATCATCCAGCTCTTTTTTTCCATCACCTATTGCTCTCTCCAATCTTGTTGACTTGAAATGAACAAAAGCCAGAATCGAAACAAAAAGAATAGAACTCATTATATTGTCAAAAACAAAGAGATTATGGAAAAAATAGGCCGTGCCGAGACCGGTAAAGAGAGCTTTTTCAACAAATGGACAATCTACCGTTCGTTTCCATAGTAAATATGTCGCAGATACATAGAGTGAGAGATAAGCGAGAAGTCCGAGTAGCCCGCCAGCAACCAACCAATCCAAAATTATATTGTGAGTATGATCAAACCATTGTTCTTGAGAATACATTCGCGGATCATAATTGGCATTGAAAACATAGTTGAAATTTTCCTGACCACGACCGAGAATAGGATGTTCTAGAAATCCTTTTATAGCCATAGGCCAGATATAGGCGCGGGCTTGGGTTTTTGTATCATCCACAGATATAGAGGCAAATCTCGAAAGTACAGGACTGTTTTGAACGAATGAAGTATGTTTTATTGCGATAAAAGCACCAACCAGAAAAAACAAAGCGATCGCCACCGAAATACTGGCGATTCTCATTCTCTTGTCGGTTTTGTCAAAAATAGCGACGAGCAGAGCCGACAAAAATAAACCACCTATGAGACCGAGCATCGCCCCGCGAGTAGCTGTGTAATAGAGAATGACAAAATGAAGTAAAGCGATGAGACCATAAACAATGGATTTCCAAAGTTTCTTGTCTCTGTATATAAGAATTAAAGCAAAGAAAATATTAAATATGAGGTAAATTGCCAAATATGTGGCATTGCCGAATTTGCCGTCCAGACGCACACCACCTTGATTTATAATCACCTTTCCGAAAAGCTGGAGTAAGCCGTAGAGAGACATGAGCAGACTGGACCACAGAGAAATTTCCAAAAATCGCTTCCAGATTTTTTCCGTGGAGAGCATACTGCCGGCCACGAGAAAATAAGCAAAGAGGTGGAGAAGAGTAATGTAACCTTCCATACGCTCAAAGTTGGACCAAAAACTCTTCCATGGACTCTGACCAAAAATATCAGCTAGACCGATGATTGCAACGAATGCGACAAATGCCCAGAGAATTACAGATTTACGTAGACGCACCGAAGCATCACGAAGCGAAAGTAAAAGCCATGCCGAAAAAGCAATTTCGGTTAAAATTCTGAATGTGAAATTTTTGCCGGTTATAAACGGAAAGAACATTGAATCGGCAACCAAAAAAGGCACGAAAAGAGCCGCAAAAACCCCTGTAATCGCCGTCCACTTGAGAAATGTGTTGAGGGTCATGGGAAAAACTATATCATATATACGATAGAGT
>JAUSGU010000036.1 GCA_030648825.1 bacterium | reverse complement strand
GAGCGGTTTTTTGCGTCTGCATGCCGTTCTGTAACGGCGAGAAATTACTTTACCGAATCCTTCAGAGCCTTTGCGGCGCGGAATTTTGGTACTTTCATTGCTGGAACCTGGATAGTTTCACCTGTGCGAGGATTTCTAGCTTGTCTGGCCTTTCTCATCTTTACGGAAAAGATACCGAGACCGGCGATAGATACTTCATTGCCACTCTTCAAGCCTCCTACTATAGAATCAAAAACCTTGTCTACAACTTGTTCCGCCTGCACTTTGGTCGTATTCAATACGCCGTGTACCGCTTCTACGATTGCTGCTTTGTTCATATATAAACTAAAACTAAATAATAATGGACTGCATGCCTCCTGATTGGATAACAACCGAAAGCTTGGTCTCCAAACAAGTATATATGAAGCCGTTTTTTGCGCAACACATACAAAATATGGCTCTACTGCATAAGGTGTGGATAGGGGGTGAATATGAAATAGCGAACCGGGAGCAGAGTAGAAGTAGAGCATAGATAGTTTAAAAGGGCTTTATGAAGCCATAAAAGAGAGCATGGGATAACAGGAATAAAAGAAAAGACAATGATACTTGACAAAAGTAAAGCATAGGTATATAATATACATTAGATTCAGTCCAACCATCAACCCAATATAGCCATGAAAAAGTTCCTCCAGTTCCTCCGTAATCTGTTCATCGTCATGTTCGTCGCCAAAAGCAGCGAAAGTGTCCAGGCCATCCCGGCCGTCATTTCCGAAAATCTGCCGCAGGTCTCGAGTGAGACCGACATCACGGCGCCCGTCGTTTTCATTCCCAGAGTCCGCAAAGAAATTGGGAACGGAAGCAGAGCGGCGGTCGTGATCGCTTCAAATGTTCCTGGTAAGGCGCCCAAGAAGGCTATGGTTCAAACCAAAGCCGGCAATTGGCTCGTCTTTCGGATCGTTCGACGGCTTGACGATGGCACGACCATCATGCGTCGGCCCAAGCATCCCCACGGCGGCATCGTCAGTGCTCGTCTCTTCCCAGTCTAACAGGCAGAGATTGAGACAAAAACCCTAGAAATAGGTTTGAACAAAGTCCGGTTCTGTAAAAAGAGGCATCTGTCTCGGAATGTGTATTCCGACTGATGAGTCCGAAAGGACGAAACAGATGTTCTTTTCCAAATTCAACCCAAATTCAGAATGACCTCAAAAGAGTTCGTGGGACAGGAGCGCGAAGTTGCCTATGCGAAAATCCTTGACGGAACGGTGAATGGGGGATTCAATGATCGTGGTATGGATGTTGTTCTCACGAACAGTCTCTCCATACAGGTCAAATCCTCGGTCGCCGGCCTCATGGACTTTCTCGGAAAGTCTCTCAAGTTCAAGCGTTTCATTCCTGTCGTTGTCGGCGAACCCGGCACGAAGGAAGAAATTCTCGGCTCGCTCGCGCAATTCGGCGGGTGGGTGGGCAGAGATGTCCCCCAGCGTGAGAGAGTTCTCGTGGGAATCGCACAAGTTCGCGTGCTCCTCGAAGGATCGCCCCACCTTCGGAACAGAAGGGCGTGAATGTCACCGTGTTTACATGGTGAGATGGTTGCAGACCCGAGAGAAAACTCGTTAAAATCCCAAGTTTCGGCTTGGGTTATTAATGCGGCTTTGCGAAATATTTTGTTTTGCAAATCGGTTCCAAGCCCGAATAAACGCAGAGGATAGTTCTTTGAAGAAATAGTTGGTTGTATTTTGCACATAATTTTTGTGCGTAAAATATAACCAATTATTTATGAAAACAAAAAAAGGAAAATACGAAATCATACTTGATCGCCTACTCGCCGGTATTGAGAGGCGAGAAGGTAATAGGGAAAGGGTGAAAAAACTTCGGGATGAAATCATCCCTTATGCCGACGAGGGTACGTATCGCGAGATCATCTCGCAGTATATTGCCCGAGAGAACTGTTGGGTCAGACTAAAGTTTTTCTGTCTGTTTCCGTCTCTCTTTTTTCCCTATCTCATGCGAGTGGGTAAAAAAGATTTATCGCGGGAGGAGTAAAAACCCCCCTCCAATTCAACCAAAACACCGATCCGTCGGTGTTTTACTTTGTGATTTTTTACGATTTTTTTACGTTTTACCGCGCGAATTCTATGACCCTAGATTCCCGTATGACGGTGATTTTGATTTCGCCCGGATATTTCAGGTCTTTTTCTATTTTGTCGGCGATGGTGCGGGCAATGTTGCGGGCTTCCAGGTCTGTGATTTCTTCCGGCTTTACGAATATGCGGATTTCACGACCGGCTTGGAGGGCATAAGCTTTTTCAACTCCTCTCTGCGCCGTGGCGATGCCTTCCAAATCTTGCAGGCGTTTCAAATAATTTTCTACGCTGTCTTTGCGTGCGCCTGGGCGGGAGCCGGATATAGCGTCTGCTGTCTGAACGATGATTGATTCAATTGTTTCATAAGGGTATTCCTCATGATGAGCTTGCATGGCTTTTATGATTTCTTCGTTGGCGCCGAATTTCTGGAGGATGCGTCTGCCGATTTCCACATGAGTACCTGTCACTTCATGATCCAGAGCTTTGCCTATGTCATGGACCAAGGCGCCGGCTTTGGCCACCGCCACATTGGCACCGATTTCCTCGGCGATCATGCCAGCAATATGAGCCATTTCTATGGAATGGGCGAGAACATTTTGGCCGTATGAAGTGCGGAAATGGAGACGGCCGAGAATAGACGTGATGCGTGGGTCCAAATTTAATACACCACATTCAAAAGTCGCCTGCTCGCCTTTTTCTTTTATAATTTTATTTATATCTTCTCGCGCTTTTTCAACCAGTTTTTCTATTTTTGCGGGCTGAATGCGACCGTCGGCAATCAGGGCTTCCAGAGCCATGCGGGCGATTTGTCTACGAACAGGATCAAAAGAAGAGAGGGTGATGGATCCGGGCGTGTCATCAACGATCACTTCAACGCCGGTTACACGTTCAAAACTCTTTATATTGCGACCTTCTTTGCCTATAATTTTGCCTTTTATTTCTTCACTAGCTATTGGCACGCTAGTTGAAAATACATCTGCGGTGACGGAATTGCCGAGACGCTGGATGGCCGTGGCGATGATATCGCGTGCTCGAGCTTCTATTTTTTCTTCATTTGAAGTCTCCAGTTTTCTCATGCGGGCGACCAAATCCTCACTGTAGTTTTTCTCTATAGTTTTTTCGATTTCTTCTTTTGCTTCGGTTTGGCTCATGCGTGCAGTTTTTTCCAGCACCTCGTTTCTTTCAACCAAGAGCTTGTCGGCTCTCTCTTTTATTTCTTTTATTTCAATTATTTTTGTTTTCAGACTCTCTACTTCGATGTCTATATCTGATTGGCGTTTATCTAGAGTATCTTCTTTTTTGACAATTCGTTCTTCCGAAGCTTTCAGTTTTTCTTCTCTTTCTTTGGCTTCTTGGCGCAATTCTCTCATGGTTTCAGCCGCTTTTTGTTCGGCATCTAGGAGAATTTTTCTGGCTTCTTCCTCCGCGCGCACTTCCATCTTCTTTATTTCCAATTCCATTGACCCGCGTTTGCCGAGGGATATGATCAGTCGCAGATAGTATCCGAGGGAAATACCCACCAGGCCTGCGACGGCCGCGATGAGCGCAACGATTTTGAGTGACATGTTTGTAAACCGGCGTATTTCGCCTTTTAGATCTGTATGAAGATTTTATTTTCGGAAACTGCGGTATGCACGGAAAGGATTCGAATTTTTTGGAAGTTGTTCACGGTATTCATGCAAAACGATAGGCAAGTCGGCCGGGAATTTAAAAGTAATAACAGTTTGATAATACAAAAAAAGTTTAAATTTGGCAAGCAAAATAAAGCGAAAGGAGAGTTTTTTACTTCTGACTCGGCGAGATTTTGTCTATGATGCCGTACTTTTTGGCTTCTTCGGCGTCTAGGAAAAAGTCGCGATCAACATCTTTTTCTATCTGTGACAGAGGTTTACCTGTATTTTCGGAGAGAATTTTATTTATACGTTCGCGTGTTTTCAAAATATGCTTTGCGGTGATGGCGATGTCGGCGGCTTGACCTTCTACTCCGCCGAGAGGTTGGTGGATCATCACTTCGGCGTTCGGCAAGGCATAGCGCTTGCCTTTTTCGCCGGCTGACAAAATAACCGCGCCCATAGATGCGGCGATGCCGACACAGACAGTGGAAACCTTATTTTTAATATGGTTCATGGTGTCTATGATGGCGAGGCCGGCCGTGACAGATCCGCCGGGAGAATTCACATAGAGCGAGATCTCCTTTTTCGGATCTTCGGATTGGAGGAAGAGAAGCTGGGCTATAACGGTATTTGCCACGTGATCGTCTATGATACCGGAAAGGAAAATAATGTTCTCTTTGAGCAAACGTGAATAAATATCATAAGCGCGTTCGCCGAGACTGGTTTTTTCTATAACTGTGGGTATGAGTATGGACATGGTTTTATTTGATTAGATATGGCAACAATATAGGAAAAGAAACATGAAAGAAAGACTTGACAAAGTTAATGTGAGGGCGTATAAAGGAAAAAGAAAAAAGTACTTTTACAGACTTTATGTCCGATAAATCTCTCATGACGAGGGATACGGAAGCGAAGCCAATGTCTGGGTGCGATTCATAACATGAATATCAAATATTCAGTTTCATTTGTAGTTCTGGCATTAGGTTTATATTTACCGGCAAAAGCTCAAACGGTTGTGGATTTGGCTTCGGCTGGGAATTTCGCAGTTCTGGCCGGCTCCACGGTCACCAATACCGGCGCTACAACGATCAATGGGGATCTCGGAGTGAGTACGGGTACTGCGGTGACTGG
>JAUSGU010000063.1 GCA_030648825.1 bacterium | reverse complement strand
GCTTGGCGTTTCTCGCACAGTCGGTATGATTTGAAAAACATCAGAATCACTATTCCCGAAGGGTTCAATTCTGCCGAAATTGCCGAGTTGTTCAGCAAAGAAAAAAAATTCACTCATTTTGACGCGAAAGAGTTTGTTTCTTTAGTCGCAAAATACGAAGGTTATCTTTTTCCCGATACATATCTCTTTTTACCGAATATTACAGCTGATGATGTCATGGATATCATGCTCTCCAATTATCAAAAACGAATTGAAACTCTAGCTGGTGAAATAAAAGCCTTTGGCAGACCTGTAAAAGATGTTATTAATATGGCTTCTATCATAGAAGAAGAAGCGCGGACGGCGGAAACACGGGAGATTATAGCGGGCATTTTATGGAAACGTTTTGATCAGGGTATGCCTCTGCAGGTTGATTCGGCTTTTGTTTTTGTAAACGGTAAAAAAAGGAGCTCGGACTTGACGCTTGAAGATTTGAAAATAGATTCGCCCTACAACACTTATGTAAATCGTGGTTTACCTCCGACACCGATTTCAAATCCTGGTCTAGACGCTATTCGAGATACTGTTCATCCTATAGCTACAAAGTATTATTTTTACTTGTCAGATGATGAGGGTAATATGCATTATGCTGTGACTCATGATGAGCATGTGGCGAACAAAGAGAAATATTTAAGATAGCAAGCGGAAGGAATGTTCGCGTGGAGCACGGAAATTTTCTTGCTAGAAAATTTCCTCGGCTTCGGCCTCGTCATTCCTTACAGGAACTGTACACTCTTTGGCTCTCGAAGACTCGAGCTCAAAGAGTCTTGCAAATGCTTCGCATTTTCACCTCAGGCGTCTCCACGCGAACATTCCTTCCGCTTGCTTATCGTACCCATATTACTTTAAAGTTCATATATGAGAGGAAAGAAAGTATATGTCGGTATGTCGGGCGGAGTGGATTCGTCTGTTTCGGCGGCGCTTTTACAGGCGCGTGGTTTTGACGTGACGGGTGTTTTTATACGAGTTTGGCAGCCCGATTGGATGGAATGCACATGGCGAGAAGATAGACTCGATGCTATGCGTGTGTGTGTAGCACTCAATATTCCTTTTGTAACTCTGGATTTGGAAAAAGAATACAAGAGAGAAGTGGTTGATTATATGATTTCGGAATATGTGGCTGGCAGAACGCCGAATCCCGATGTTATGTGCAACAGATATGTAAAGTTCGGTGGATTTTTTGATTGGGCGATGAAACGAGGTGCGGATTATATCGCTACAGGACATTATGTGCAGATAAAAGAAGAAAACGGAACTTTTAAACTCGTATCAGGAACAGATCAAAACAAAGATCAGACATATTTTCTCTGGACTTTGACGCAGAGAGAACTTTCAAAAACACTCTTTCCCGTCGGTGATATGGAAAAATCAGAAACTCGTGCTCTCGCTCGCAAATTCAAATTGCCGGTGGCGGAAAAGAAGGACAGCCAGGGTCTCTGTTTTATAGGTAAAGTAAATATGAAAGAATTTTTATCTCATTATATAAAACCAAGAAGAGGGAAGATTCTGAATGAATTCGGAGAAACGTTAGGTGAGCACGATGGATCTGTCTTTCTCACTCTCGGTGAGAGATGTGGTTTTGCGCCTATCAAAAAAACCGCCGACGAAAAGCCATATTACGTTATTTCTCGTGATATAGAAAAAAATACGGTTACAGTTTCGCACAAATCGCCGATGGGAGCACTTTCAGTTGAAAAAAAAGAATACAACCTCAAATCAACAAATTGGATCTCAGGAATTCCGGAGACAGGAAATAGATATCATGCGCGCATCCGCCATCTGGGTGAGTTTTTGCCGTGTGAGATTGAAATAAAAGAATCAAACCAAAAAAATACAAAAATCGTTTTTGAAAATCATACTGTTATAGCTTCTGGACAATCAATTGTTGTCTATGATGGAAAAGAATGCCTTGGAGGTGGAATTGTAATATAATTTGATCATGTCGCAGATTTTGATCATCAAATCAACGGGTGAGAAAGAATCGTTTGAGTCGGCAAAACTATTGTCGTCTCTCACGAAAGCGGGGGCGAACCGTGAACAAGCGGAACGAGTGCTCTTGCATATACAGAGAGAGCTCGTAGACGGTATGACGACAAATGAAATATATCGACATGCTTTTGATGTTTTGCGTCATTCCGCTCATCCGGTGGCTCTGCGCTATTCCATGAAACGGGCCATCTCGGATCTCGGTCCGGCAGGTTTTCCTTTTGAGAAATTCGTGGCAGAAATATTTCGGGCGGAAGGCTATGAAGCTCTAACGGATCAGATTGTGCAGGGCCATTGTGTGGAACACGAAGTGGATGTCGTAGCTTGGAAGGGAGATGAGCTCGTATTAGTTGAAGCCAAATTTCACAATGAGTCGGGACTGAAATCTGATCTCAAAGTTGCTCTCTATGTGAGGGCGCGTTTTGACGATTTGCGTGATGGCGTATACGAGTATGGCGATAAATCCAGAAAAGTGACGTCTTTTCAGCTCTTTACGAATACAAAATTTACAGATCATGCGATCAGATATGCCGAATGCCAAGGTCTGGCCCTGGTTGGTTGGAATTATCCACGCAAAGGCAATTTGGAAGATTTAGTAAACGAAGCTGGTTTACATCCGCTCACATCTCTCACCACCCTGTCGCAAATGGAAAAGAAATCTCTCCTAGATGCAGGTCTGGTTTTATGTAAACATGTGCGAGAACATCAATTTGATTTGCCGAATTACGGTATAGACAGAGCTAAAGTCAAACAAATTTTGGAAGAAGTAGACACTCTCTGCGGATAACTGCGGATAAATTTTAAACCTTTTATAAAAATTACGAAAAATATGGCTGAATACATAAAAAAATTGCAAATACGGAGTGGGGATTGGAATTACGGCGGTTTCAAATGGAAACTGTCCAGATCAAAACTAGATCTATTCACCGAATGTCCTCGCTGTTTTTATCTGGACAATAAACTCGGTGTTTCGCGTCCAAAAGGTCCTTCTTTCACTCTCAATCTCGCTGTTGATACTCTGTTAAAAAAAGAATTTGATATTCATCGGGCAAAAAAAACTTCTCATCCGCTCATGAAAAAATATGGAGTGGGCGCCGTGCCTTTTTCGCATGAAAAACTGGACGAATGGCGGGAAAATTTCAAAGGTATCCAATACGTTCACCCAAAAACAGGTGTGACGATTAGTGGAGCGATTGACGATATATGGGTAAATCCGGCGGGTGAGCTAATAATCGTTGATTACAAAGCCACAGCCAAAGATGGCAAAATTGAAACACTCTCTGATTCCGGCTGGGACAAACAATACAAGAAACAAATGGAAGTCTATCAATGGCTCTTCCGTCGCGCCGGTTTCAAAGTTTCGGCCACAGGTTACTTTGTTTATGTGAATGGACGAAAAGACAAAGAAGCTTTTGATGGCAAGCTGGAATTTGACGTGACTTTGATAGCTCACAGTGGCGAC
>JAUSGU010000012.1 GCA_030648825.1 bacterium | reverse complement strand
TAGATTTTGAAGAATACAAAGCCCTATAGTTAGCGGAATATGTTGCTCTCGAAAACGCTTCGCTCTCTCCTGCGGAGAGCTCGCTCCGTCCTCGGCGCTCGGATGTCAAGGACAGACCTTGACATCTCCAAGCCTCGCGCCTGCGGAGTTTCTCGAATGCTGTGTTTGTGTTTTTTCATATAAAGAAACAAAAGAAAAGCGGCGGTGCCTGGGAGGCACCGCCGCGGAAATTGATAAGGAACAATTATAGAACAAACGATGGAGCTCCCTTTAGCATTATACGCCCGACTTCCTTTTCAACGTCATTGAGGTACTCCTCGACGAGCTTGGGAAGTTCTTTATGAAGATATGTGGCCAACACTCTTGGACTCATTTCGTATTTCTTTGCCTCTTCAACAAGAGTTTTTGCACTTGCCTTCGGGTGTAGGTTGAACATATCGACGAGTTTTTTGGTGAGGACGATTTGCGCCAGTTTCTGGCCGATTTCACTTGACGTGTCGACTTGCGTTTTCATGGTTGAACGAACTAACCATAGCGGATGCTATGCCTCTCAATTGAGAGGATTATCCAATGTTGTTTGGCGGAAGCCAAACGATTTGACCATTGGATTTTCATTTATAATTATACTTTCAAGCATCATATTTGTCAAGCATTTGGGATTTTCAAAAGAGGGTATACTAGAGCCATGCTTCGCCGTATAAAATACCTTTTTTCTAGGAGAAAGAGGGTGGTAACCAGATTTCCGCCCAGTCCCACTGGTTTTTTGCATATCGGGCGCGCCAGAACGGCACTTTTCAATTATTTGTATGCTCGTCAAAACAGGGGTTCCTTTATTTTCCGCATAGAAGACACGGATAAAGTCAGATCAAAAGATGAATATGAAAAAGATGTTTTTGAATCTCTGTCATG
Organism: bacterium; assembly: GCA_030648825.1. GTDB lineage: Bacteria > Patescibacteriota > Minisyncoccia > Phycocordibacterales > UBA6065 > UBA6065. The sequence goes on along the minus strand of JAUSGU010000012.1, from coordinate 8,866 downwards.
GCTAGGTTTATCGCATGATAATCATGAAGTTTGGCATCAATCGCAGAGGACCAGTGTCTATAAAAAATATCTAGAAAATTTGATAGGAGAGGGCAAAGCTTATATTTCAAAAGAAGAAAATCCGGGGGAAGGGGAGAGGGCGGAAGTAATCAGATTTAAAAATCCAAACACAAAAATAAAATTTACCGACCTCATCCGAGGAGATGTGGAATTTGATACGACCGAGCTCGGCGATTTTGTCATTGCCAGAGATATCAATGATCCTGTGTATCATTTTACTGTGGTCATAGACGATTTTCTGTCCGGAGTTACCCATGTCGTCCGCGGAGAAGACGGTATTTCAAATACTCCTAGACAGATTCTCATAGGCAAAGCTATCGGCGCGCCGGAGCCCATATACGCGCATTTACCTCTCATCCTGGCTGCCGATAAATCAAAACTTTCCGGCCGGCACGGCGCCGTTTCAGTCCGTGAATTTAGGGAAAAAGGTTATTTGCCACAGGCTTTGGTCAATTATTTGGCCCTCCTCGGCTGGAATCCTGGTACCGACCAAGAAATTTTTACTATAGATGAACTCGTTCGAACTTTTGATCTCTCCAAAGTTCAAAAAGGCGGCGCTGTATTTGACGAGAAAAAATTGCGTTGGATAAACAAAGAACATTTAAAAAAGATGCCGAAAGCGGATTTTGAGAAGGAATTAAAAAGACGTATAGAATCGAGTGAAAGGGTAAAAGATTTAGGCTGGAAAATTTCGGATGAAATGATGGAAAAAATAGCTTCAGTGATTATTGACAGGATAGAAACGTATGCCGATATAGACAATATGATTACCACTCGAGATTTGGATTTTTATTTTTCTGAACCGCAATATGACTGTCTGTCCCTAAAATGGAAAGAAGAGCCGGATTTATCTTCGGCAGAAAATCATTTGGATTTTATCCGAGCTCTACTGGAAAAATTGCCGGAAAAAAAATGGAATGAGGAAAACATCAGAGCTGTCGTCTGGCCGTACGCCGAAAATCAGGGTAGGGGAGCCGTTTTATGGCCTTTTCGCTATGCCTTGTCGGGCAGGGACAAATCACCCAATCCATTTACTTTGGCTTCTATTTTAGGCAGAGAAACAACCTTGAAACGCATAGAAAGGGCGCTCGAATTATGTCTTTCCGATAGCGCCGATGCAAATAAACCATAGAAAATTTTCTATACCCTCGGTTTTCTTTTTTGGCGTGATGTTTTTCGTTACGTTTTCTGTTTCTTTTTTTACTTCTCATTTTGTTTTTGCCGAAACTGTGGACGAATTGCGTCAAAAAATTTCCGATAATAATAAAAAAATAGAAGACTTGCAGAATCAAATTGAACAGTATTCAAATCTGCTCAACTCAACTTCAAAAGAAGCCAAGACTTTGAAAAACGCTCTCTCCGCTCTGGAGCTTACCCAAAAAAAACTGGAAGCCAATCTCTCTCTCACTACCACCCAAATATCAAAAACCAAACTGACTCTCACGGAACTGAATGGCGACATCGGTACGGCGGAAAAACAAATTGAAAAAGATCTCTCCGCCATGAGAGAGAATATCAGAGCCACATACATGACCGAATCGCAATCGGTTATAGAAGAATTACTCGGTAAAAAAAATCTCTCGGACAGTTGGAATTATGTGAACGCCCTCCATACCATCCAAAGTAGAATGAAAATTGATTTGGAAAATCTGCGCGATTTGCGCGCTGAGCTGACCATCAAGATAGATCAGGTTATAGGTGAAAAGACAAAACTTGAAACATATCAAAAAAATCTCTCCGATCAGAAAAAAGTGGTCGTCAATACAAAACAAGAAAAAGACAAATTACTCAAAGATACTCAAAACAAGGAGTCCAATTATAAAGCCATTCTAGCCGAAAAAATTCAGCAAAAAGAAGTGTTTGAAAAAGAGCTTTTTGCCTATGAATCAAAATTGAAAATCGCCATAGATCCATCGGCGATTCCCGGCGCTCGTGCGGGAGCTCTCTCATGGCCTCTGGATAAAATTTCTGTTACTCAATATTTTGGCAAAACAATTTCAGCCAAGCGGCTTTATGTTTCAGGCACGCACAATGGCATAGATTTTCGCGCTTCTATAGGCACACCAGTCAAAACAGCCCTCTCAGGTACTGTGACGGATACAGAAGCGATTCGTGCCAAGAGTGGTTGTCAATACGGCAAATTTGTTCTCATAAAGCATCCAAACGGCCTTTCCACTATATATGGACATCTCTCCGTAGTTTCAGTTCAACTGGGGGACACGGTTATAACAGGCGATACCATAGGCTATAGCGGTGATACGGGATACGCCACAGGTCCACACCTACACTTTGGTCTCTATGCTACCCAAGGCATTCGCATAGTTGATTCCAGTTCTCTGGGTTCATCTCGTTGTGCAGGTATTAAAACTGTCGCCGCACCTCCCGCCGCCTATCTGGATCCATCGGCGTATTTGCCGAAGTCATAAAAAGAAAGTGAATAACTTTCTTTGGGTGTTATTTTAAGTTTGTTATACTTATCCTATGATCAAATGGATTATTATCGCTCTCATTGCCATCATTGTTTTGAGTTTTTTTGGTTATGATTTGAAAGTTATTATTGATTCCCCCATGACACAAAAAAATCTCAACTATACAAAGAGTGGGGTAGAGTACGTCTGGGAGGGTTTTCTCCAGGGTCCCCTCACCTATCTCTACAAAAATATTTTCATAGGTATACTCTGGAATGCTTTTATTCATAATTTGGGCAGGATAGATGCCGGTGCACCGACCGAATTGGAAAACGCAGCCCAGAGGTTTCTCAAAATAGGGGACCAGCCGTATCAGCCTATAGGTCAGTAAAGCAAAATAGCGTGTGGATAATGATAATTATTAGACTTTTTGTTTAGTGCTATAATATGAGCATTAGAGATATTATACTCAGTTATAATATCCTTATTAAATAAGCCGTAACCACATAATCGCAAATACCCAATCCCCTCTTTCTTTCTGATAGATTAAACACCATGAGAAAATATTCTAATAAACATAAAAGTTTCACTGAGAATCTCCCACTAATGGATGATTTTCTCTTGCATATCCAGGCAAATAATTATTCCAAGGAAACACTTTACAATTACGAGCGGGATTTGAAGACATTCAGCACATTTCTTAAAACTGAGATGAGTAACCCACCCTTCCTTGAGGTAAATAAGAAGACGATCGAGCAATTTAAGGCATATTTGAATTCTAACGACAGAAAGACAGCCGAAGGTGACATAGCACATGTGACGCTCAAAAGTGGCTCTATCAATCGCACTCTCTCATCACTTCGAAGATATCTTTCATATCTAATTGATATGGATCAGAAGACTCCTGTGGCCCCTGGGTCAATAAAATTGATTAGAATGGAGAAGCCTCATTCTCGGGTTTCCGAATTCAAGGATCTTGTCAGGCTCATAGAATCGCCCATGAAATTTGAGAGTGATAAAAATATCGCTTTGCGAAATCGTGCCATGCTTGAAACGCTCTTTGCTAGCGGTATGCGTATATCCGAATTGATCAGCCTAAAATGCATTCAAATTGACCCATCAGGCAAGATTTTCATACAGGGTAAAGGAAAGAAACAAAGATTCATTTACCTGACCGAACGTGCCAAAAAGCACATAGATAATTACCTAAAGATTCGAGATAGCGATTCTCCCTATTTATTTATCCCAATAAGAGGTCAAAATGCCTCCAAAAAGGATAAAAGCATATCGGCAAATTACTTGCAAATGAAAATCAAAAGATATCGCGAACTGCTCGGTATAAACGTACCTACAAGCGCACATTCCTTGCGCCACGGGTTCGCGACATACCTCGCAGAGCAAGGTGCCAGTCCTGTGGCAATACAAATACTTCTGGGTCATGAATCACTGGACACGACCACTAAATATGTTCACGCATCAGATAAGTATGCCGAAGATACGCACAAGAAGTTTCATCCTCTAAAAAATTAGCTATGAAAAATTTGTGCAGAGAGACTTAGATACCTATGCTCATTCAAAAATCAGATCCCTACCCACTACCGCAAGAATTGTCACCACAGATACATTGTTCAATATTTTAAAAGAAAAAAGAGCTTATCCGGACCCGAAACTTCTCAGCCCCAAGGCTGACATTTCGAACAAATAAAAAGACCGCCTGTTTCTATAGGCGGTCTCGAGTGAGCTTTTGTTTTTTTATGGCTCACAATTTTTCCCAAACGAAGTGCGTTGATTTGTCAGTTTGGATTTCAACGTATCCGTCTGGGTTCCAAAGCCTGGGGTTCATCTCCCACTCAAAACGGTACATATCGAACTCACAGACCAGTCCTGGATATGACTGAGACGGTAGAGGTCCCACTCTCACCACAGGATGTTTGTTCCAAAATTCAATAATCTCGTTTTTCGGGATCGTCAGTTCCTCATTGAGAGCTCTCTTGGCTGAAGCTTCATCAGGCAATTCGTTCCGATGAAGTTTTTCAATGACACTGACGTTCAGTTCTTTTACCCAAGGTCTCGTGCGCGTTCGGCCGTCAATAAACACCTGTTGTCCTTCAACAAGAAGCCAAAGAAAGCCTCTGATACGACACGTAACCCTCACCGCTACAGCTCGACTTTCCCATACGAGTTTTCCATTTCCGTTAGAACGAATACTTACCTCGCCGTTATCAATTTCAAGAAGCAAATGTTCGAACGTCTTTGCCTCGCCAAGTCCCCATGTGTGAAGCAGAACCCCATGCTCCAGAAGCTCATTTAGCAATATCTGGGCTTTCATTTCAGGATGTATACTACTCCCCTCTCTCGTTTTTGTAAACAAAAAACCGCTCCATTTCTGGAACGGCTTTTTGTTTAATAATTACTTCATGGCAATCTCACGGTATTTTTTCCAACATTTTCCGGAATTGTTCCAAGGAGCATCGCCGTATTTGGCATAGAGCCATTTGGCGTAACCGAGGTTTCCGTTGAATGTGTAGATGTCAAAACCGAGTTTGACGGCATCTTCCTCATGGTAATACTTGTTAATTTGCATGATACCTATGTCGCCTTTGTTTACTTCGCCTCGGATCACGTTGCCGCGGGAGTCGAATTGTCTAAAGGTTGATTCGCATTTTGCTATCTCCGCTAGAATCGGATCTTTCGCGAAATAATCGCGCACATACGCTTCTACGGATACAGAGGTGAGAGGATGATTTGGTGATATTGCCTGTTCTATGGTCATATCATTCTTCTCGCTCGCGATTGCATTTTCTTTTGCATCGGCAACGATTTTCGCTGTCGCCGGTGTGAATGCGCTGGCGAGCATGAGAAGTGTGGTTGTAAGCTCTATCATAATTTAAGGTTCAAGGTTTTTGAAGTATTTACCCTATCAGCTTGCGCTTTTGAGAGTAAAAACCTAAAAAACAAATCACCAGAGATCAAACTCTGATGTGCTTCTATTATAGCACCTATCGTTTTATTTGTCAATAGTCTACAAGCGATTCTCATATCTGTCAAAAACCCTTGATTTTAAAGGCGTATTTGTGTATATTCATAGTTCAAATATAAAACAATATGGCAACCAAAAAATCAGCAGGTACAACCAAAAACGGTCGCGATTCAAATCCGCGATATCTCGGGATCAAACTCTATGCGGGCGAAACAGCCAAAATCGGTTCTATTATTGTCCGTCAGGAGGGTCTCAACACTTTGGCTGGTAAAAATACCGCTCTCGGTCGCGATTATACTATTTATTCCACAAAGGCCGGTGTCGTCAGAAATTCCATAAAGCGTAAGATTGGTTTCAATAACAAAACGAAAGTAAAGAATGTGGTGAATGTAGAGTAAGGAAAAGCAAAATAGCAAAAGAAGTGTTCTTGCGGAGCACGGAAGTTTTCTTGCTAGAAAACTTCCTCGGCTTCGGCGCCGTCGCGCCTCAGGCGTCTCCGCAAGAACACTTCTTTTGCTATTTTGCTTTTATATTCAAAATGAATGTCGCAGATTTGCCGTGAATAGAAACATCTATTTTGTGCTCCCCTACTTCTTTGATTGGTTTATCCAGTTTTATAAATTCAGGCAAGACATCTATACGGGTTTGTTCTCTCACTAATGGCGCGATTTCGGCTGTATGTATGCCTGCAAAGAGGTGACCTTTTTCATTGGCTGGTAGGGCGACTTCCACAACCACATCATGGAGAGATTTGATGTTTTTTCCGAGTAAATCCTCACGCACTTTTTTATCCACTTCTTCTTGTTTTCTCATTTTTTCTACACGACCGAGAACTTGCGTCGTTGCCACTTCGGCCATTCCGTGCGGTATGAGACTATTTAAAGCAAAGCCGTCCGCTACCGTTTTTATATCATGCTTCTTCCCCACCCCCTTCACATCCTTTGTCAATACAATTTTCATAGTTCATACAGACTATATTACTTTCTTCCGCCTGTCTATGATTCCTTTGAAAGCAATTCCACCGCTCTATCCATCTGTCTGTCTTTTTTATTTTTTATATCTTCTGGTGTAACTTCCACGACATAATCCGGCACGATCCCCTGCTGTGATATTGAGTGACCGTTTGGTGTGAGCCATTTGGCGATTGTCACTTTCAAAGACGTGTCGCTCGTGATATTCACCAATTCCTGAACAGAACCTTTACCAAATGTTTTTGTACCCACCAATTTAGCCACACCGTTTTCAGAGAGAGCACCGGCCAAAATTTCGGAAGCTGAAGCCGAACCACTATCAACCAAAATAATCATACGTAATTTGTCAGGGAAGATATCGTAGCCTTTGCTTCTATATATACGTTCTTCTCTGTCTTTACCGAATTCTTCACGCACGACTATCTTGCCACTAGGCAAAAACCAAGACGCCATATCAGTCGCCGCTTCCAGATATCCACCCGGATTTCCGCGCAAGTCCAAGATAAGTTTGTTATAGCCAGAATTTCTGAATTCTTTCAGAGCGTTTCTAAAAAGATTTGCTGAATTAGCGCTGAAACTGTAGAGCGAAATGACAAAAATGCCGTCTTTTCGCAATCCTATACCGTTCACATCACCGCCAGCTGTGCTCGTTTCGCTCTTTGTGGTTGTTTTTACCGTTGGCAGATCTATGGTGGTCCGAGTAATGGTTATTTCTATCGGATTTTTCACACCCTCACGCACTAGAGTTAATTTTACTTTTGTGCCGGATTTGCCCCGAATCATTTGCACCGCTTTGTCTGTCGGCATGGTGAGAGATTCTTTGCCGTCTATCATCATGATGAAATCACCTGCTCTGACTCCACCTATTTCAGCCGGAGAGTCTTTTATGGGCGACACAACCACCAGTTTGTTGTCTTTGACTCCCACTTCCATGCCGACACCTTCAAAATTGCCAGCAATCTCGCTGGCAAATATTTTTGATTCTTCGGGCGGAAAGAAAACGGTATAAGGGTCGCCGAGTGAAGCCGTCATGCCTTCTATGGCTCCCCAAACACGGTCTTGGTCTACAGTCGTCGTGCCGGCGTATTTTTGATTTATGACATTCCAAGCCGTCCAGAAACTGGAGAAATCCACGCTTGTGGGTTTGTCTACGTCTTTATTTATGATGTTGGCGACCAGACTCTCTGGAGGCACAGAAACTCGGCCAGATTGAAAGCCGATAAAATAGGAAATAAAAATGATAACTATCAACACAGCGCCGAGAGAGAGTCGTTTTGATGAATTCATAAGGCCGATTATAATATAAACAGTATACTATACCAATATATGGATATCGAGCTTTATAATACCCTCACCGGAAAAAAAGAGAAATTTGTGCCAATCGAGCGTGGTCTTTTTGGCAAGCCGAAAGTTGGCATGTATCATTGCGGGCCGACGGTTTATAATTATGCTCATATAGGAAACTTGCGCGCGTATGTATTTGCGGATACTTTGAAACGTCTCATGAAGGTTGCGGGATATAAAGTAAAACAAATAATCAATATTACAGATGTCGGACATTTTACGAGTGATGACGATACGGGTGAAGATAAAATGGAAAAAGCCCGCGAGCGTGAGCATAAATCTGCGTGGGACATAGCGGAGTTTTATACAAAAGCATTTTTCAGTGATTTGGCGGATCTCAATATAGATACATCAGACACTCAATTTCCGAGAGCGACAAGTTATATTAAAGAGCAAATAAAAATGATAAAAACTCTGTCAGAAAAAGGTTTTACTTATCCTACTTCTGACGGTATTTATTTTGACACTTCTAAATTTCCTGAGTATGGAAAACTCGGCAATATAAATCTAGGAGGTATTCGCGAAGGCGAGCGTATAGGTTTAAATGAGGAAAAGAAAAATCCTACGGATTTCGCTCTCTGGAAATTTTCTCCCGCAAGCAAAAACTCTAAAGAAAAGCGCGATATGGAATGGCCTTCTCCATGGGGTGTCGGTTTTCCCGGTTGGCACATAGAATGTTCCGCTATGTCTCGCTCTTTGCTAGGTGATGTATTTGACATACACACAGGTGGTATAGATCACATACCCACTCATCACAACAACGAAATAGCACAGTCCGAGAGCGTCACAGGCAAAATACCGGCACGTATTTGGATGCATAACGCTTTTGTAAACATTTCCGGTGGCAAGATGGCCAAATCGGATGAAAATTTTATTACTCTCAGCTCGCTCAAAGAAAAAGGTTATCCTCCCCTAGCCTATCGTTATTTTCTCCTTGGCGCCCGGTATAGAACTCAGCTTAATTTCACATGGGAAGCATTGGATGGATCAACTAATGCATACAAAAAACTCGTTGCGACTATCCGTGAGCTACCTCCAGGCGGAAAAGTAAATAAAGAACTTTGGAATCGTATTCTCGGTTTTGTGGCAGACGATTTGGATAC
>JAUSGU010000010.1 GCA_030648825.1 bacterium | reverse complement strand
ATGGTTAATATCAGATATTTTAGTTATCTCCTCTTGTGAGAGTGGTTAGATTTGAGAGACGGCTCACATTGGCATATAGATACCAGATAAACAAACTTTCTAAACACCAGATAAAGGCTTCCATAATAATCTCAGAATAACTCAACTGAACTTCCGTGAAATTTCCAGCCGGAGATAGTTGAACTAATATAAAGAAAACAAACACTAACCACGATTTTAAGTACTTCACTTGACCAGGGTTTAGATATTTTGGAAGTGTGAATGAAAAATAGATGGCACTAAGCGCCACAATAACTCCTAAAATAAAATAGAAAATTGAAAGTGCTGAGCTGGCCAATACCGCCAACAAACCTGGACCTCCAAATGAAGGAGTAAATAAAGAAATCAAAGAAAATACTCCAATAAAACCAAAATAAAAACGTAACGTTTTTGCGGATTCTTTAAACATATAAATTTATATTAGCATAAAACACCTGAAAATAGTCAATATACCCTCAATTAAAAGGAGTGCCATATGTATCTGAACTTATGCAATTAAAAATTACATAGAGTGACATAAAAAAGAAAGGGCTCTTTTAAATTCAAAAAATACCACCGATCCCTTTCGGAAGTCGGTGGCATTGAACAAGTAACCAGTGATGCAATTTACCCCTCTTTCGCTTCAACAGTCCAAACACCACAGGGCTTTCCGTCGCGAATGATCTGGACAAAAAAACGATCTTCATTACGGAAAGCAATACCGCGTCGTGCAAGTCCGAATTTTGCCTGCACGACCGTCGCAATCACGGCGTAGATGGATTCGCCTCCAGAACGTGAGTACCACACCTTCTCCGCCTGAAACGTGGCCGCGTACCGGTGCATGTGTTCAGAAAACTGGGCCGTGCTCATCGGAATGGGCGGATGATCACCTCCAACTGCCATCATTTCTTCCTCGGAAAGTGGACGGGCCATATCTCGCGCCATGCTCTCGAGGGTGAGATTGAGATTCGACTTTTTCAAAAAAGGTTTAGTGTCCTTATATTGATAGGGCGTAAGCTTCAAGAGGAGAGAGTAACCCTCCCCGAATGCAATTTCTCCAGCTGTTATGACACGTGGAGAATCCTTGGTGGTAGTGCAGGCCGTGAGACCTGCAAAAAATGTAATGATAACGATGGCAAGAACACCAACTTCAATTTTAGTTTTCATTGAGAGAAAGCTCCCTAGTATTCGCTCAAAGCAAAGATGCTTCCGGGCAAACGCACCCGAAATTCATACATTCTTTTCAAAGAGCTAACTCGCAAACTATGTCATATCATTGACTTAAATGCAAATAGTTGAAAAGCAAAAAGCATCCTTTCCGACACCCCTTTGTTTGTACTTGTTGCAGTAGCTTGACTTTTAGTCAAGCATGTGATAGTATCTATTTTATGAACAACTTAAAAAAGCTTGGAAAATCTTTAATAACGAGTGTATTAGCCGTCCTGTGTACACTCGGTTTGGCTTCAATAGCTATAGCTGCGACTGTGGTAAATCTCGGTACGGCGGATGATTTTGCGATTCTAGCCGGCACAGCCATAACCGATACCGGTACTAGTGTTATTAGCGGAAATGTCGGTTTGAGTCCAGACGCTGGTAGTAATTATGACGGGTTAACGATAGCGGAAGTGACCGGCACGATATATGCGGTAGATGCCACTGGTCCTGCAGGTATCGCGGGCAATAACGCTGGCTTGGTAAATTCAGCCAAAAGCGCTCTGGTAACGGCCTACGATAACGCCGCCGCACAAACACCAGTTTCCCCAGTAGCTACGGAGCTCGGCGGAACAACTAAATTTGCCGGTGTCTATGATTCCGCATCGGGCACTTTTGGAATAACAGCGGCATCGGGGACTCTCATTCTCGATGGTCAGGGCGACTCCAACGCAGTCTTTATCTTCAAGACTACTTCTACTCTCACCGCGGAGGTGAATAGTGAGGTGGTCCTCACAAACGGTGCCCAGGCCTGTAACGTTTTTTGGCAGGTCGGTAGTTCCGCGACACTTAAAACCAGCTCTATTTTCAAGGGAAATATTCTGGCTTTGACGGCTATTACACTCCAAGCTGGTGTCAACGTAGAGGGTAGATTGTTAGCGCGTAATGCCGCAGTCACTTTGAATACCAGTATTGTCAACAAAGCGACGTGCGTGATTCCTCCTGCCACTGACGCTGCACCTAGACGTCGAATCGAACCTGCTCCAGCGCCGTTACCATTTATAAATGTGTTGCAAACATCACAACCTCTCGATCTACCTCTAGGACCCGGAACTGTCACATACACATACATAGTGACAAACCCCGGCAAGGTCTCTATGAATGATGTCTGGGTCAAGGACAACACGTGTAGTTCGGTGAAATTTATTTCTGGCGACGAGAACGGTGATTCAAAGCTAGATATAGATGAATCATGGATATATAGTTGCGCTAAAACAGTTTCTGAAACAGAGACGAATACAGCCACGGCTCATGGTTCCGCTAATAATGGGGATGTGTGGAATACAGCAAACGCAACTGTTTTTGTGGGTGTATCACTCATACCACAGTCAATTAATCTGACAAAAAAGCCAACTGTGCCTGTTCTCTTGACCGACGTTGTCCTATCTACTCCTAGTTTTCCCAAGACAGGACTTTCTCCTAAAGAAAATAACACTCCGTGGAATATTTTTAGTCGGTTTGTGCGTAATCTGTTTGTTGATATACCTGTCGCTGGTCCGAAACTTCCTCTGCGTCTCAAAATTCCAAATATCAATGTCGATGCGACTATTGAGTCTATCGGCCTCACGGTCAATGGAGCCATGGATGTGCCGAAAAATCCCGTTAACGCAGCATTGTTTGATGGAGGTCCTCGTCCAGGGGAAGAGGGAAGTTCTGTCATTAACGGACATTTCGGTTGGATAGGTCGCGTGCCAGCTGTATTTGATAATCTGGATAAATTACGTAAAGGCGACAAGGTCTATGTTGAGGATGAAAAAGGCGTAACCATTACTTTTGTGGTGCGCGAATTGGTGATATACGGCGAGAATGATGATGCTCATACCGCGTTTAATTCAAGTGATGGAAGAGCTCATCTGAATCTCATTACCTGTATTGGTACATGGGATCCGACAGAGCAGAATTACTCCAATCGATTGGTAGTGTTTACTGATAGGGAATAACAAAAAGAAAACCAGTGGCACTGAATGAGAGTGTCCACTTTATGGGGTACAGATCACTTGTTGCGGGGGTGGGATTTGAACCCACGGCCTTCAGGTTATGAGCCTGACGAGCTACCAGGCTGCTCTACCCCGCTATAATGTCACCAGCATAGTATACAACATACAAATCGCTCGCGCAAATTGTCTTTGTGCGCAAGTTTAAATACAAAAACAGAAAAGGAATGTCCGTGTGGAGGCTTTGGAGGCGTGACGACGCCGGAAACGAGGAAGTTTTTTCAGTAGAAAAAACTTCCGTACTCCACACGGACATTCCTTTTCTGTTTTTGGAATAAAAAAACCGCTCAATTATATTTATATATGATAAAACTCGCTGAAAACCGTCTTGTACAATTCTATGACACGTTTTGCTTCCCTCTCGTTCAACAGAAAATCCGAACCTTCATGAGCTATTTGATTTCTGATTTTATGGGCATCCCATGCGTAGTCCAGAGTCAAAAAATCGCTCTTATCAATACTCTTTAATTTGTCTCCGATTGAATCGCCTTGATAGCCCATTTTTTCCAATATATCGGCGAGCATGATATCGGCTTCCAAAATCGCCAGTCGCCATTGTGAAGGGTCGTCAGAGTTTATGTGAGCGGAAACTTTGAGCCATTTTTCGTGGAGAGCGGTATCTTGTTCAGCCCCAACGGGCTGAATTTGTTTTTTCACGTTTGAGATGCGGAATTTCGGTTCGTCTTTGATCTCAACTTGGCGCAGTCTGATGATGGTGTAGAAAATTATATAAAACAAAAAGAGGGTGATGGCGACGGTGTACGGTCTGATGTTTTCTATAAAACCAATCAGGGCGTTTAGAATGGCAATAATGTCGAAATTTTGAAAGAAATCGACTATGCGCAAATAAATATATTCCAGATTGAGAAAATTGACGCTATTCATACTTCTTCTATTCTACCTCGTTTAAGACTCGTTTAAAAATCGCTTTCCGAGATCAAAGAGGATATCTTCACGGCCATGAGAAGCGATTATCTGAAGCCCGATAGGCATATTTTTGTCGTCAATGTCTCTGTCTCCCGCCGGAATTGATATGGCAGGCACACCGACGAGGTTGGCCGTAACGGTAAATATATCTTCCAAATACATAGAGACCGGATCGGCGATTTTTTCTCCGATTTTAAATGCCACTGTCGGTGCCGTAGGAGTGAGAATGGCATCTACTGTTTGAAAAGCTTTGGCGAAATCAGATTTTAGAAGTTCTCTCACGGCCGATGCTTTGTTGTAATAAGCATCGTAATAACCGGCGGAGAGCACATAAGTGCCGAGCATGATACGTCTGCGAGCTTCACGACCGAATCCCGCGCCACGTGTGAGCAGGTAATCTTCTAGTAAGTCTTTTCCATCTCTATGTAATCCGTATTTAACACCATCAAAACGGGATAGATTGGCCGAAACTTCCGCCTGCATGAGCACATAGTAGACCGCCAAAGCATATTCTATATTCGGCAGTTTTATTTCTTTTACTTCGTACCCCAGTTTTTTGAATTTTTCAACCGATTCTTCAAATACGCGCATTACTTCTCTG
>JAUSGU010000007.1 GCA_030648825.1 bacterium | reverse complement strand
ATGTACCCCGTCTTTCACAACAATAACTTGGTTTTCGGAAGAATATTCAACAATACGCTTGAATACATCGTCAAACGGCACATTGATTGCAGTACCACTGATGGAAACACTGTTCGCGATGAAATAATTGTTTCCTGTATCCTTGTTACCTGAAATGAACTGCGACGGAAGCCAGAGCGGTAAATCAGCGGAATAATCCCGCAAAGACCAACAAAACTTTACAATGCGCACGCCTCCCCACAAAAAGGCGAAGCCTAGAACGACACGAAAGATAGGCCAAAAATGGCTTTCGCCAAATTTTTCATAGATTTTCATAGAACTGAGTTGGTTGAGGTTTCAAAAGTAATACTACAGCTATGGCAAAGTTTGTCAACCAAAGCGAGTTATAAAACTTTACTTTTACCTTCTAAAAATTTCAGAGTGGCTCCCTATATCGAGCAGAACTAATAAAAGTCTGTTATCAGAAATTCGATATATGAGAACAATATCAAACCGTAAGTGACAATCTCTGTAACCTCGGAATCTCCCATCGAGACCATGATCTCTGTATTTTTCAGGAAGTGTTTTTTCTCTAGCCAACATTTCAATTACTTTTTCAATTTCTTCACGGTCAAAAGACCCCGATCCCATTAATCGTTTAAAAGATTTTTTATATTTTTTTGAATAGTATACGGAAAACATGTGTTATTCATCATCATCTTCGGCAAGTATTGCCTCATGCATCTCTCTGGCAGAAGTATATGGTTTGCTGTTTTTGAGAGCATCTTCATATTCACGAATTATCATCTCCTCATATTCAGGAGTAAACCCGTTTACGGTTCTCACCTGAAAAGGGATAGAGCCTGAACGAATAATTTCTTTGAGGAATAATTTTATCCCCGACGACAGATCAAGGCCCATTTCCTTTAGGGTTTTGTCGGCCTCTCTTTTCGTCTTTTTATCAACTCTTATATTTATTGTGGTGTTTATTGTATTCATACAACAAGTATATACATTGTATGTACAATGTCAATATATAGTTCACACCATAAAAATCTTGAACTTTTATAGACTTACAGATTCAAATCCGCCATGGCTTCATCCACCGTCTTGTTCACTTTTGATTCTTTTGGCGCACTGCCGACAGGTTCGGAAATTTTCAGGTTTACGCGAGAATTATTTTTCATACCAACAATGCGGAGGAGGGTGCGGATAGCTTTGGCGGTGTTTCCTTCTCTACCTATGATCTTGCCCATGTCTGCGGCATTGACATCAAGCATGAGCAAAACTCCCATTTCATCCACGGTACGGGTAATCTTTACGTCATTAGGATAGTCCACCAAACTTTTTACGAGAAAATCCAGAAATTGCGCGTCTTTTTCGGTCATGTTATTTAATTAGAGAACTAAATTGGTCAAATAATGTCGAGCAGAAATGCTCTATATATCATTGTACCACCACCACATAAAAAGAAAATGCCCCTGGGGACATTTTCTACACTCCATTTTATTCCCTCTTGGAACTTTAAAGTTTTTAAGTTTTTGGTGTTTCTGACTGTGACGTTGGTGTTTCTGTTTTCAACTCTGACACCTCTGCTTTTTTATCTTCTTTCTTTTCTTCCTTCTTCTCTTCTTTTTTTATCGGTTTTTTCTTCGGCAGAGCGTTTATTTTCTTGCCGGGAATAACTTTTTTGTCTACGAGCCAATTATGAACCGTGTCAGATAGCTGTGCGCCATGGGACATCCAATGTTTTACACGATCGGCCTTTATTTCCTTTACGTCATTCACAGGATCATACATACCGAGAATTTCGAGAAATTTACCACTCTTTGTGGAATTCTTTGAATCCGTCAAAACCACGCGAAAAGTCGGTATATTCACTCGACCGACGCGTTGCAGTCTAATCATTAACATAGAGTGAGATACTAACAGAAGCTTTTAAAAAAGGCAATTTTGACAAACAGGAGTAGCAATATGCGTTTTTTTTGATATAGTAAAACTCAATGAAACCAGCTAAACCGCCTCATAAGAAAGAAAAAACAATAACCGGCGTCATAAGTGTCAATTCAAAAGGTGTCGGGTTTGTGGAAAATCCTGACGAAAAACAGGGCGCCGATTTTGAAATCACTCCCGAAGCTCTACATACAGCTCTCCATCATGATACGGTAGAAATAAAACCTCTCGGCCAAGTGAGTCGTTTTATGAGGCCACTCGCAGAAGTGACTAGAATTATAAGGCGCGACAAAATGCGATTTGTAGGTGTGCTGGAAGAAGCCAAAACAGGATTTGCTCTGGTACCTGACGACAAGAGGCTTTACAAAGATATTTCTGTTCCAAAAGACCGGAGTCTACACGGAAAAACTGGCGACAAAGTTTATGTGGAAATTACCGAATGGAATGAAAAACAAGGATATCCGATCGGCAAAATTTTGGAAGTCATCGGTCGTCATGGCGAGCACAATACGGAAATGAAAGCCATTGTTTTAGAGAGAGGACTGGCTTATGAATATCCCGAAGCCGTCATACGAGAAGCGGAAGCCATAGAAAAAAAAGAAAAAGAAATTACGCCTCATGAGAGAGCAAAGAGGCGGGATTTTAGTTCTGTGCCAACCTTTACAATAGATCCTATAGACGCCAAAGATTTTGATGATGCAATATCATTCAAAGAATTGTCCGGCAATCTCTATGAAATCGGCGTGCATATAGCCGATGTCTCTCATTATGTTCGGGAAAATACGGCACTGGATCGCGAAGCGCGCGAAAGAGGACTCTCCGTGTATCTCGTAGACCGCACAATTCCCATGCTTCCCGAAGTACTCTCAAACGATCTCTGTTCCCTCAATCCCAAAGAAGAAAAACTGACTTTCTCTGCCGTATTCGTCATGAACGATCGAGGTGATGTTTTAGAACGTTGGTTCGGCAAGACAATCATCAAATCATGGAAACGATTTACTTATGAAGGCGCTCAAGAAATTTTGGAAAGTCATTTGACAAGCGGAGGGCAAGCAAAAGAATATTCCAAAGAACTTTTAAAACTAAATGAGATTGCCAAAAAACTGAAAAAGATAAAGGAGGAATCTGGTGCCATAGACTTTGAACAAGACGAAGTAAAATTTGAACTAGATGAGACCGGCAAACCTATACATATTTATAAAAAGACACGCAAAGACGCCCATAAACTGGTGGAGGAGTTTATGCTTTTGGCCAATCGCGAAGTAGCAAAATATATGTGGAAATCCGGCGAGAAAAATAAAGGCGCCTTTTTATATCGCATACACGATGTGCCAGCCAAAGAAAAAATTGAAAACCTGTCTATTCTGGTAAAAGCTCTCGGTTATGATCTGCCTGTGAGCAAAAAAGGTGTGGCCGTGCGTGATTTGAATCGTCTATTCAAAGAAGTTGAAGGCACACCCGAAGAATCCCTCATAAAAACAGCGGCTATCAGGTCAATGTCCAAAGCGGTTTATTCTACACAAAACATCGGTCACTATGGTTTGGCTTTTGAGTATTACACCCATTTCACTTCCCCTATCCGCAGATACGCCGACTTAGTTGTCCATCGCCTACTCCATCGTGAATTGATGGAAGGGAAAATTGCCGTGGGAGAAGTCTCAAAATTTCAGAAAATCGCCGAAGAAAATTCAGAGAAAGAGATTCGTTCATCCGAAGCCGAACGCGCCAGCATCAAGTACAAACAAGTTGAATATATGCGCGAACATATCGGTGAAGAGTTTATGGGTATCATCACAGGCGTCACAGAATGGGGTCTATATGTGGAAGAAAAAGACACCAAATGCGAAGGTATGATAAAACTGCGCGACCTCACGGATGACAGGTATATATTTAACGAAAAAATGTACGCCGTCATAGGTGAAAAGACTCGGAAAAAATATTCTCTGGGAGATACTATCAAAGTGAAAGTAATGTCCGCAGACATGGAGAAAAAATCTCTGGATTACGCTCTGGTGAAATAAAAAGTATCAGGTACAAGTTCTCGTCACTCGGGGCGGGACCCACGCCTAGGGGCGCTCCCTTCCCCTCGTGACTCGAACTTGTACCTGCTACTTTTTTATTATAAAACAATAAAAAAATTGAAAATAAAAATCGCGGGCCAAGTGAATGGTCCGCGATTTGCATGAGACATTATGGAGTCTCAAACTGAAGCGTAAGCAAGTGCAGGATCGGGTTCTTTTAGTTCCTGTATCATGGCGTTGAGAAAAGCGTTTGTAGCCTGCGCTATCCATTGATTCTCTCTCGCCATGGTGAGATTAAACACCTTTTCCGCCGTTTCTGGCGACATATTACTGATGGACAAACGTAAAACAGAAAAAGCAACATTGTAGAAATTTTGCGCGGAATTTTCCACATCAATGATGTCAAATTGCCGAAATTGTTCCCAGCGAACACCATAAGAAACCATCAGATGCAGTATGTGGCCACGAGCTTCCAGGTAGATTTGAAATAGATCTTCCGCCGTGAGTGGGTTGGACAGGTCTTTTAATTTCTGGAGAACTTCCAGAAACAGTGGAGCTTTCATGTCTTCGGTGAAAGGAAGAATTGCAGACAAATTTTCTTTTTTCATATTGAGAACTGATTGATTGTGGTTGAGGATTCACCAAAGACAATAGCACATTTCCATAAAAATTGCAAGTTTTTCGTAAGTGCATCCAACCTATCACATAATTTCTCGCGAGGTTTTTATTTTTTGGCCACAGAGAGAGCTTCATTGAAAGCAATAGAGAGAAGTTTTGAATGGCCTTCCCTGCCCATGGTAATGCCATAGAGAACGCCGGCTCTGGACATGGTTTCGCGATTATGAGTGATGACTATGAGTTGAGAATGTTTGGAGAGATTTTCCACCATATCGCCGTATTTTTTTGAATTGGCTTCGTCTAGAGCCGCATCAGTTTCGTCGAGAATGATAAATGGTGGCGGATTGACTTGAGAGACAGCAAATAAGAGAGCGATGGAAGTGAGAGCGCGTTCGCCACCGGAAAGCATTTCCAAACCTTTTATTTTTTTACGAGGCAAATTTACATTTATATCGAGACCGAGCTCTGTTTCTTCTTCGTCTTCTGGTGCGACATCTATGCCTATTTCCATCATTTCTTCCGGTGATAGAGCGACTTTTCTTCTCTTTTTTTCTTTTACGACAGACAGTGACGCTGACCCGCCACCGAACATCAAAGCGAAAAAATCCTTGAATTGTTTGTTTATTTTTGAAATACCTTCGCCAAACAGGGTATCGAGCTTTTCTTCGAGCTCTTTTATCAAGTTTGTGAGAGACTGCGCTGATTTTTCTAGATCATTTATTTCTCTGGCCAAGAATTCGTCACGTTCGGTTGTTTCTTTAAATTCTTTCATTACATCACCGGCCGATACACCGCCGGAATCCTCCAAACGCACTTTTATTCTCTCCAGATTTTTTCGCCTCTCTTCTTGAACGCGCCTTTCTTCGGGAACGAGAGTTTTTTCGTCGGATTCATACGCATAGACATCACGTCCTATCAACGTCACACCTTCTGCCACTTCCCTCTTGAAATCTTCTTTTTCCAGACGGATCTCGTCTTCGCGAACGCGTAAAACAGATAGCCTACCGCGCACTTCATTCTCTACAGCCATAATGCGAAACATTGTTTTTTCAGCGTCTCTGGAAGTATCTTTTTCTTTTTCTATGTCTTTCTGAAGCAAATTGTATTCACGAGAAAGTCTAGACAGCTCCATGTCTATTTCCCCCGCTCCTTTATCAGCTGATTTCTTCTTTGTCTCCAGTATTTTTATCTCCTTTTCTATTTCTCCTATTCTGTTTTCAGATTTTGCATGTTTATTTGAGTCCAGAAAAGATTTGAATAAGGCGCGGATTTTTGCCACGGCGTTCATATCACCCAAAAGTTCATCCACGGAATCTATGAGAGTTTTTACTTTGCTCCATTCCACAGTGGCAATTTCCGTATTTGCTGTCGTTTTTTCCCGAACGAGAATCTTTTCCAGACTTCCAATCTCGCCTTCTATCCTACCCTCCGCGCGCGTAATTTCATCACGTGTTTCCCTAGCTTCTTTGAGCTTTGATTCAAGTGAAATCAAATCGCTGGATTTTACATCTCTATGTTTGGA
Source organism: bacterium (assembly GCA_030648825.1). Taxonomy (GTDB): domain Bacteria; phylum Patescibacteriota; class Minisyncoccia; order Phycocordibacterales; family UBA6065; genus UBA6065. The sequence goes on along the minus strand of JAUSGU010000007.1, from coordinate 2,185 downwards.
GCTTTCGAGAACTGTTTTTGCTGACGTTAGTTCTCTCTCCAATTTCTCTAGGTCTTTTCTCGGCACGGCACCTTCGTCCGTCAGAGCTTTTTCTGTTGTCGCCAAGTATTCGGATTCTCTTTTTAGATATTCCTTGTACAAATTCTTTAATTCTTCCCGCAGAGCGATTGTTTTTTCTACTCTCTCCACCTGTTTTTTGAGAAATTTGATATGTGGTGCGATTTCTTTGCGCAGAGATTCTACTTTTTCCATATTTTGTCGCGTTTTTTCCAGTTTTCTCTCACTCTCTTCCCTCTTGTACTGAAAAATTTTGAGGCCGAGAGCATCTTCTACCATTTCCCGTCTCTCGCGGATGTTGGCATTCAAAATTCTGTCCGCTTCGCCCTGAGAAATGATGTGATGTCCCGAAGATCCTATGTGAGCGCCAGTGAGAAGTTCCACGATATCTCGTAATCTCACCTGTGAACCGTTTATAAAATATTCGGAAAGGGAGTCTCTGTGAATAACACGCTCTAGAGTTACTTCGTCAAAATCTATATTTAAAAGTTTTTTTGAATTGTCAAAAACGAGTTTGACCGACGCGCGATTGCCTCTGGCCGATCCCTCTCCGCCACTCCAAATGAGATCCTCTGTGCGTTTACCTCGCATGCTCTTTATTGATTGTTCCCCCAAAACAAAACGAAATGCCTCGGCCACATTGGATTTGCCTGAACCATTAGGCCCTACGATAGCCGTTACTTGTGCGTTGAAATGGAGCGCGCTCTTTTTGGCAAAAGACTTGAAACCGGTGAGTTCGAGAGATTTGAGATACATAAAATAGAATGTGCACCTCTTATTTTAGCATAGGCTTACTCCACCCAGCCTTTGGCCGTGAGGGCACGCAGGGCGGCGTTTTGTTCGGCTTCTTGTTTGGATTTGCCCTCGCCGGTGGCGATTTGTTCTCGGTTTATATAAACACCAACGGTAAACGATTTATCATGATCGGGGCCTGAATCTTTGATCAACTTATATGATGGCGTAACACCGGTTTTTTCTTGAGCTCTCTCTTGGAATAAACTTTTTGTATCCACTAGATTGCCTCGGGCAATCATTTTGTCGGCGAAAATGAATATATGTTTTTCTATGAATTTTTTGGCGGAATCATAGCCCTGATCCAAATATGTGGCACCCACAACCGATTCAAATGTGTTGGCGAGGATAAATTGGCGGGCGCGCCCCACGTCTTTTGATTCGCCTTTTGAGAGGAGCAGAAAATCGTTCATATCCAAATTTGAAGCCACTTCGGATAGAGTGGTTGAATTCACCAGAGCCGAACGATATGTCGTCAATTCTCCTTCCGGTTTTGTCGGATATTCTCTGTATAAAAAGTCCGTAACCACCAGTTCCAGCACGGCATCGCCGAGAAATTCCAAACGCTCATTGTGCTCCAGTTTGGTATTTTTGTTTTCATTTATGTATGAGCGGTGCGTAAAAGCCTGCTTCAAGAGAGATTTATCATTGAACTTTACACCCGCCTTGCTTTCAAATTTGCTCCAATTTTTTTCCATATGTATCAAACTAACCTAATAACAGTAAATTGCAAGCTCCCAGTGGTACAAAAAGCGGCAAACATGGTCTGAGTAGCGGAGGGACGGGGTTGCCCTTAGGCAAGGGTCCCGTCCCGAGCAACGCAAGACCATGTTTGCCGCTTTTTATTTTTTTGAGAATATTGTTTGTACTGTGGTGAGGGCATATTATTTTTTTGGAATCAGTTTTATGGCCTTTTCTATGATAGGCATCATATCGGCATAGCAATTGAGTTCGCCGATATCGCCAATCTTGAACCATTCTGCTTTATCCAGCCCACCAGACGGTCCCAATTTGAGAGGACCATATTTGGCTTCTGACAAAAAATACATGACTTGTTTGCGGATTTTTCCATGTTCCGGATGAGTGGCTATGTATTCATTGCTGGCCACCTCTTTGATAATTTTTATATCTATACCCATCTCCTCTTTTATTTCGCGAAGTGTGCCGATTTTGACGTCTTCACCCTCTTCCAGTTTACCTTTTGAAAGCGTCCAGCGACCGAACACATCGTGAACCAAAGCCAAATAAATATCACCGTCGTGCCGAGCAAAGACGATGGCGCCACCGAGTCTCTGAATGGGCATTCTGTCATAAGGCACATTGAACTTGTCATCTT
>JAUSGU010000001.1 GCA_030648825.1 bacterium | reverse complement strand
CAGTAGTATTTCCAAAAATAATAGATTGAGTAGGTGTAGTCGGTACGCTGTTGTTTTGATCTAGAGAACTAGACGATTTACCGGCAGCCGTTGCTTGGCCAGAGACGGTACAAGATCCACAACCACGAATTGATCCATTCGTATAAATATCTCCGGTAATGACCGAACCGCCACTCATATCTATACCTTCCACACCTCCATGCATGGCATAAATAAAAGATACCGCATTTCCCTGATTTAAAATGAGCGTCGTATTTCTCTGCGTGCCGTTTGCATCCGCCATAGACACTATTTCTCTGGAACCATCTCCGAGAGTAGAAACTGTAACACTCGCCGTACTGGTGGCCAACGTCAGAGATTCGGTAGAATCCAAACTCTTTGCTGTTTTTATTCTGTAAGTCGCATCTTCAACGGCAGATTCGGAAGTAAAATAACTCTGCTTGGATAGAGATTCATTACGGATCGTGCGAACTTCGCGAAAAACAGCATCCGATATGCCGGCAATGACAGCCGAAGTAGCCGTTAAAAAGAATATGAGAGCGGTGATCAATGCATACCCTCCTTTATTTCTGTTTTTTATAAAATTTATTTTCATACTATTCATACTATTGTGTATATGACCCGCGTAAAACGTATGTGCTGTAGAAATTGACAGCCGGAACAGTAGAGCTGGCACTCGGAGCGACCGTCATTTCTATGCGCATGGCCGTAGTTGAAGAAACGGTAAATAATCGAAAGGTGAGATTGGAAACATTCATAGCTCCTGGAGTGAGATCACCTACAATTGTCCCATTATATTCTTCTTTAACCCTCTCTTCAGCCAAATAAAAGGTTGTAACATCATTTGAACCGTCATCTTTTTTCATATTGAGAACCAATTTTCCTTGACTGGCGCCCAATGTGCTATTTACGACATCAACCGACGTGGCTCGGCGAATATCTCGGGAAAATCTGGAGAAAGCGCCTATAGCGGTGGAGTTAACTTCCAAGAAATCTCTGGCTCGTTCGTGAGATTTGGCAACCGAGAGTGAAGTTTCTATAATCACCAACAGCAAGAGGGCAACCAAGCCGATTGAAATGAGCATCTCCACGAGTGTGTATCCTCTCTGTGACATTTAAATATTGGTCATAATAGACTGATAATTGGCCGTACTAGTGGCATTTCTCCAATTCCAGCCGACAGAAACGTCAACACGGAGAGTATTGGGGTCAACCGTGCCCCCCGATGTGACTATATCATCCGATACATCGCGCGAAACCGCATAAACGCGAAACGACCTGTAAAAAATTCCATCAATGATTTCCGGTGTCATCGTCACAGACCACGATGATGGAGCCAAAACCAAGTAACGTGTACTTCCCACGGGCAGACTAGATAAAATATTCCAACCGCCACTCTTTATGAGACGTATCGCTTCCATTCCTTCCTCGGCCAAAAGTTCGCCTTTGATAGCGAGCATGTCTTTTTCATGAAAACGAGAGAGAGTAGCGAATGTTCCGAGAAACACCAGAGAGACGACAGATAGAATGGCCGTCACAACAACGACTTCGGTGAGAGTTGAACCAAATTCTCCATGTTTTATCATTTTTATTTTTGAATATTGACGAGACCGGTCCCACCAATGCCTACTGTGCGTTTTACGGTCGGATCAGAAATCAGATATACATCAATTGTACCAGATGCATTGGAATTACCAGTGAGTTTTTGAAAAACAACCGTTGATATACTAGATGAAGCGCGAACGTATGAACTAAAATTGAATGTTTTGTTCGTCGTCGCCATGGAATCATAAACTATGCCTTGAAAGAGAGTGAACTTATCAGGAGCAACAGCGACACCATATTGTAATCCACCTACAGAGGCCAAAGTCTCGGCTCTGGCATCGCGCAAACCGGCAGCTATGGCCGTGGTGTCTGCATCCAGAGCTTCTCTCCGAGAAAATGAAACAAAAGAAGTGATGGATATCGTGGCAATAATCGTGGTGATAGCCAGAACTATCAGAATCTCCACTACTGTAAAAGCAGAAGAAAAACAGGAAAGAGATATCCTTGTGGAGCACGGACATTTTCTTGCTAGAAAATGTCCTCGGTTTCGGCGCCGTCGCGCCTCAAGCGTCTCCACGCGGACATCTCTTTCCTGTTTTGCAGAGCTTTTCATTAGATATTGTTTGAAAGTGAATAAATCGGTGAAATCATAGCTAGAGCGAAAAAACCGACACCTATACCGATAGCGACCATGAGAAAAGGTTCTATAATCGTGGACATGTCTTTAGTTTTTTGAGTTACTTCGTTTTCATAGAATATAGCTACTTCCAGGAGCGTTTTTGGGAGCGTCCCTGTCTCTTCTCCTACTCCAATCATCTCCGCCACAAATGGCGGATAAAGTTCTATTTTCGGGCGAAAAATTGACTCTAGAGACGTGCCTTTTTGAATTTCATCGGCTGTTTTTGCGAGCATTTCTTTATAATGGATATTTTGAACAACATCCGCCGTGATTTTTATGGCAGTCACTACTTCAACACCCGAAGACAAGAGTGAGGAGAGTGTCCGAGTCGTGCGAGCGGAGTTTATTTCTTGAACAATCGTACCGAAAATCGGCAGTTTCAATGATATTCGTCCTAAAATATGCTTGCCGATGAGAGTTTTTGAAAAAGCATACATAAAAGCGACGCTGGCTATAATTCCGGCAATTATAAAAACATAATAATTGGCAAAGAAATCGCTCGTGGAAATAATAGCTCGTGTTGACAGAGGTAATTCTGTATTAAATTCTTTGAAAGTGAGAGTTAATTTCGGAATAACATACACGAGCATTAAAATAGCAATAGCAATCATTACACATAGAATGATCGCTGGATACATCATGGCTCCACGGATTTTTTTACGTAATTCGTACGATTTTTCCAACTCTTCACCAACGATACCGAGTGACTGCACCAAACTGCCAGATTCTTCGCCCGCCCCCACCATGGACACAAAGAGGGTTGAAAAAGTTTTTGGAAATTCCGCGAGAGACACCGACAAACTGACACCTTTGGACAAATTGTCGGTCAGTTTTTTGAGAATCGGCGTCCATGTTTTGTTGGACATTTGTCGTTCCAGAACGGACAAAGCCCGAGTCAGAGGCAGACCCGCATGTAGCATAGCGGAGAGATTTTTGGCAAACATGATGCGATCAGCCATTTTTGCCCCGCCAAAAGAAACAGATAAAAAAGCTTTTAGGACACCTCTGGCTCCTTTTTCTTTGACCTCGAGCACGACATTACCTCCTTCATGCAGTTGTTTATATAAAGCAAATTTATCGGCCGCTTCGAGAGTGCCTTCGTAATGCATACCGTCTTTTTTTACCGCTTTGTAGGCGAAAAGCATTGACATAATTTTACCATTTTTCAAAAATCATCGCTCTTAACAATACTGTAATATAATTCTATACAGCCAGAAAAACGAAAGGAAGAGTGTCTCTCTAAAACGAAACCGAGGGCACGACGGTGCCCGAGCTTAGGAAAATTTTTAGCAAAAAATTTTTCGGTCGTTTTAGAGAGACACTCTTCCTTTCGTTTTTCTCTTTTTTATTCTGACACTACACGAAGCACCTCTTCTATAGTCGTGAGTCCTTGCGCCGATTTGAAAATACCGTCCTCCAGCATGGTTATCATGCCTTCTTTTTTGGCCTGAATTTCTATGGCTTCCGATGTGGCGTTTTTTATGACCAACTCTTTTATGGCCGAAGACATTTTGAAAACTTCATGCATACCTATGCGACCCTTGTATCCATCATCGCCTTCCGAAAGTTTTGGCGCGCCGAACTGAACGACGTCCCATCCATCCGCAGGACCGATTATTTTTTCATTTCGCAAAAGCGAGAGCATACGATCCAAATCAACCACTTTGCCCAGAGCCGAGAGTTCCGCTTTGGTCAGAACTTTGCGGTCTTTTGTATCGGCCAATTTGCGAACCAGACGTTGACCTATGACTACAGAAACTGTGGAAGCCAAGAGAAATGGTTCAATTTTCATATCCATGAGACGGGGAATCGCTCCGGCCGCACTGTTTGTGTGGAGAGTTGAAAGCACTAGATGTCCTGTCAGAGCGGCATTTACAGCTAGTGATGCTGTTTCATTGTCGCGGATTTCGCCGACCATAATGATATCGGGATCTTGACGGACGAGACTACGCAGACCTGTAGCAAATGTGAATCCTATATCTGGACGAACCTGGGTTTGATTGACACGAGGCATTTGATATTCCACTGGATCTTCAACCGTGGAAATATTGACATCTGGCTGATTCAAAATATCTAGAATCGTGTAGAGAGTGGTGGATTTTCCAGAACCAGTCGGACCTGTGGCTAAAATCATACCTGTGGCCAATTTGGTTGCCGAATGAATTCGTTCCAATGCTTCTCCATGAAAGCCTAGATACTCCAGAGTGAAACCGGAAGCGCTCTCGCGCAACAGTCGCATAACGGTTTTTTCTCCATAAAACGTCGGCAAAATAGAGACACGTAAGGAAACTTTCTCGCCGTTCATCTCTACTTTGAATCTACCATCTTGGGGCAATCTCTTTTCATCCAATTTCAAATTGGAGAGAACTTTGATACGAGCGGTTATGGACATCTCTGCTTCTTTCGGTAAAACCATAGCGTCATGGAGCAATCCATCTATGCGATAACGAACGAGAAGTTCCTTTTCCAGAGGTTCAATATGTATGTCGGAAGCGTCCTGAATAATGGCATGCTTTAGGAGAGTATCAACGATGCGAATGACCGGCATATCTTCGGCCATTTTTTTGAGATCTTCGCTAGTTGACTTGCCTGTGAGTTCCTGCGAGAGAGTTTTGAGAGTATCTGTTTCTTGCTTTATGAGATCGCCAAATTCGGCTTTCAGACTCTTTTGATATTGGACCAAAACCGATTTTATGGAATCGGTATCCGTGAGCCGTGGCAAAATTTTCAAATTAACTTTTTTCTTTACGAAATCAATAGCAGATAGATCATCCGTATCCAACATGGCCACTTCCAGTGAGTCGGCAGTTTTTTTGAAAGCCACGATGTTGTGATTTCTGGCAATCGGTTCCGGTATGAGAGAGAGCACATCAAAATCTATTTTCTGATTATGGAGATCCACAAAAGGAATACCCAGAATATAAGCTTGAGTTTTACGCAGATCATCTTCGGATATTTTACCCTGATTTACCAAAACCTCGCCCAAATTAGTTTTTTTGGCCCTAGCTTCCAAAACGGCAGAATCAACATCGCCTTTTGAAACGAGACCCGAATCGTTTATGAAATTTTTCAGTTGTTGTTCATCAATGAACATAAGAGTGAATTAACTGAATTATAGCAAATAAAACCTCCT
>JAUSGU010000057.1 GCA_030648825.1 bacterium | reverse complement strand
AGAAACAAACTCTTTCGCGTCAAAATGAGTGAATTTTTTTTCTTTGCTGAACAACTCGGCAATTTCGGCAGAATTGAACCCTTCGGGAATAGTGATTCTGATGTTTTTCAAATCATACCGACTGTGCGAGAAACGCCAAGCAAGTGTAATGACATTTTGGTTCTTTTCCAGATAATAATCACCAGCCGTCAGTCCTCGGTCACCGGCAAATAAAAAAGTAAACATCTCGAAAGCAAGGGGTGATTTTATAGTTTTCATATCTTTCAGAGCTTCCGCCCAACCTCCGAGGGTTTGTCCTTTCTCTACAATCACAACTGTATCAACCGGAAACTCCGCCGGCGCGGATATATGTAAATGAATAACTAAAAAACCGAGAAGGAGAAAAACTGTTCCACTTAAAAGTAAAAACTTCCTTGGAACTTTGGGTGATTTGGAATTATTTTGAGGAGATTTTGTCGGTATCGGTATAAAAGGATGGAGAGGCTCCGATATGTATCGCAGAGGGGTGTCGTCCATTTTGTTTGTTTTTTATATGGGCAAATTAGCCGGCGCTTCGGCGCGTTTTGATGGAATGCGTTTGAGAGCCGGAGCGCGCGAAGTGCTCCCGGGAAAATGATAGAGCGTAGCGAGCTCTTCGGTATTCATAACCAAAATCGGTTTCGGCTTTCCGACAGTGCCCCATGGTAGAAAAGGAATATGCGGACCACGCCTGTAGGGATAAAAGAAAAAGGAGCGCAATTGATAACAACGAAATAAATGTTCTGCCAATCTCCTGTTTCGCGGGACCAGAAATTTTTGAAGGAAAGGAAAATAAGTAGCTGGATCTTGCCAATAATAATTGTAATCCTGATCATCCGGTTTTATATTGTTGAGATTTGTCGAACCGAACTGCCTAAAAGCACCTTTTATAACATCTCTTCTAATGTGACTGTTTTGTCCTCTCGGAAATACCTGAATACACCTGATCCCGACATCAAATGCCGATTTGGCGATACTCCGCGCGAGAGCGTCTATGAGATCCTTTTTTTCGGTAGTCATTTTGGCTTGAGCTGGATAAAGCTCGCCGTCTCTCTCCACAGACGCCGAATCAACAATCTTCTGGATTTCTTTTTTTGCCTGATCGAGCCATTTGTCGGGCATTTTTTTATTAAAGAGATTTGATTCGGCCTTGTGAGCGCGAGCGATGAATTGGAACCATATTTGATCGTCTTTGTTTGTCGTGCCCAAGATTTCTATGAGAGAAACCAGTGGATCAACCTTGAATTCTTCATCAGGATCTTCGGAGAGACCGTAGTCAATGTATGTCTTGATTGGATATGGATCCGGTTTTGTAAAATCATACTGACACAACCAAACATCCAGCTTGTCACGATTTTCCGCTACATATTTCGTATAGTCTTCGGCTTCATGAATGGCAACATCGGGATATTGGGCATAAATACTCGCCATTAGAAAGTTTTTCTGACCTTCAAAACACCAGATATAAAAACGAACTTCCCCATTCATAGCGCAAAGTTCCAGAGATGCCCATGGCCTGGTTTTACCCAACCAATAACGTTCATATGGAGTACCTTCGCCACCGGTTTGGATCAGAGCATTCAAGACCAGTTCCATGGCAGCTGGCGATTTGTTGGTCTCTGCCGGCAACTTCACTTCCAAAAGAGAATATTTTCTAGACAGATGCCATGAGAAATGAGCATATCTCACCCACATCTCCCAAACGAGTGGAACGAGCACGAGCGGGAGCCAAACGACAGAGAGAAAAACCAGCCAGTTGAAAGAATCTGGCAGAGCCGTATTGAATACAAAATTTAAAAAATCATTCCAGAAATTCACATGTATATAATACAAGAAAAAGTAGCAGATACAAAGTTCGAATCGCGAGGGAGAGGGGTTGCCCTTAGGCAAGGGTCCCCTCCCGAGCGATGAGGACTTTTGTATCTGCTACTTTTTATGGGCGATTTTGGTTATTAGGCTACAACTGAATATCGCCCTTCTTTGTCTTTTTTGAAGTATTTCGGATTCTGGAGATTGACCAAAATGGTATTTTCTTTCACATAACGTTCCTTTAACACTTTTTCTATTACTTCTTTTTTTGTGAGCGGACCGTGTTTTTCCAGAATTTTTTTTATGACATCCTTTACCACACCGGACATATAACCCCATTCAGAGAGAGCGTAGAGTCCACGACCAACCAAAACAAACCTAGGGTCTTTTATGAGCTCGTTGTGAGTAGTGGCGACATGAGCTTTTTTATTGAATAATTTTTCAATCTGCTTTGCCACTTCACGGAAATGTATAGGCGAACCGTGTTTGCGAATAACTAGAAAAGCGTAATCACGCATGCCTTTGGCTTTGATATTTGGAGAATGGGAAACGCCCCACTCGCCCAGAGGATTCTTGCCGACTTTTTTGGAAATTGAGAGCCAACGTTTCAGAATTTCATTGTTTCTGTATTGATCATTCATACCTTCTATATGATTGAGAAAAGTATCAATCATCTCTGATTCGGGAATGATATCGTCATCCTTTAGATTTTTATATAGTTTTTTGAGAGCTTCTTCCACTTTCTTTGAAGTAGCTTCATCCACATGCCAGCGGTGTTTGAAATGCTCGTCTTCTTTTTGCCACTTGAAGGTGCGACCGAGAACGAGCAAGAAATAAACATGATTTTGGGTAGAAATATCTTTTGAAACGCTGTCCAGCAAATCTTCTTCGGCGATGATGCTTCCCATTTCATTCATCATTGTTTCCAGTTCTTTGAAAGCACTGACTTGCGTTTCATATTCTTTGGATTTCTGGATATTGGCAATGGCATAATTTTCAATTTGGCGAACACGTTCACGAGTGATGCCGTAAGTTTTGCCTATGGCTTCCAGAGTCATTTTTTCCGGACTTTTGCCGAGACCGTAACGCTTGATGATCACTTCTTGAGCGCGTGGAGGCAAGCTCTTCAAAAGTGCCTTTACTACCAACTTCGGTTTAATCGTAAGTGTTGCCATGATAATGAGAATGTCTATAAATAATTAACTAATAATGTATTTCTATCATCTGTTTGATACAAAGTCAAGCTTATCGCAATGTCAAGACTCTTGTCAAGATGTGGTGTATACTCACAATTTACTTCGCGACAATTGAAACGAGTTTGTTGGACACGACAATCACTTTTTCGGGCTTTTTGTCTCCTATCCACTTTTTGACATCGGAAAGACCAAGTGCGGTTTTTTCAAGTGTTTCTTTTGA
>JAUSGU010000079.1 GCA_030648825.1 bacterium | reverse complement strand
ATACCAAACTGACAAAGAACTTTTTCATGGAGAAAAAGGGGTTGAGGTTGAACTTAATTTAGGGAACACTACCAATCACAACTCTACCATATAAAAACAATTCGTAAAGCGTTCGCTGGTGATATTATATAGGGACAACATGAAAATAAGCGTTATAATTCCCTTCCATAACGAGGAAGAAAATGTAGATTTTGTTCTAAACGAAGTCCGCAATGAAATCAGAGATGCGGAAATAATAGCCATAGATGATGGGAGTACCGACAAAACGGCACTAATGTTGAAAAAACATTCTTCTGTAAATGTCATTTCATTTAAAAAACGATTCGGACAAAGCGCCGCATTGTATGCCGGACTTTTGAAAGCAACCTGCCCTATTTGCGTTATGATGGACGGAGACGGCCAAAATGATCCGAGAGATATATCTAGACTCGTTTCCCTACTCGGAAGTGCCGATGTCGTATGCGGTCGACGTGATGACAGGAGAGATGATGTTTTGAAAATCATAGCTTCTAGATTGGCAAACTTTATACGCAGAATATCTCTGGGAGATGACATCAGCGACACTGGTTGCGCTATGAAAGCTCTGAGGAGAGAACATGTGCGACATATAGTGCCATTCAACGGTTTTCACCGATACATGCCAAACATTTTTGGAAACGCCGGTTTATCAGTCGTTGAGATGCCGGTAAATCACAGGCCGAGACGTTTTGGAAAATCAAAATATTCTATAATCGGCAGGGGTTGGCGGGGTATGAGAGATCTATTGGGTATGAAATGGCTCATGTCTAGACAAATAAAATGGCCAGACGATTTTAAACTATAAATTTAAATTATGAATCAGATATTATTCTACATGGTTGGAGTAGCTCTCACTCCTTGGAAATTGATCGGATTTTCGGGTGTCATTCTGTTTTCTCTGCGCTGGTGCGTGCAGATTTTCGCATCGCATTCGGCAAAAAAATCCGTCATGCCGGAACTATTCTGGTATATGAGTATTACAGGCAATATACTCATTCTTCTCTATTTTATATTCGGCAGGACCGATGCCGTGGGTATAGTGGCAAATCTATTTCCCGCTCTCGTGGCATTTTATAATCTCGCCCTCATTCACAGAGAAAAACAGGCTAAAAAATATAACGAGTCTGGCATTAAAAGCGATACAATTCTATAAAATCAGATCTGCTGGGCGCGAATGATTTGTACACCATCCGAAACCTGTAATCGGCATTGAGAAACGTATATACATCAGGCAATCTGACCTTCATTGTGAAATTCGCGAGGACGAATCCATGGTTTTCGTTTGTAATTCGTTTGAGATTCTCCAGATCCTCTATCACCGGAGCGCCGACATAATAGTCTCGCCCATTTATCACGGACCCCTTGAGATTATTCGGAATTCTATTGATAGACGTCTTTAGCCAGTAGTCTCCTCTCCCGAGAAAAAGCTTTGTCATGTGGGCATATGGCGATATGATAATATCGTTTTTATTACCGGTCTTTTGTATGAATCCGAAAGCGTCTTTAAAATTAGGCTGAGGTGATCCATTCTCCAGCTCGTAAAAACCTCTAGGCAAAAAAGAGAGGCCGGGTAGAGCAAATAATATGATAAAAACAACTGCCATTGTATCTCTCTTTGCATGATGAATATCGCTAAAAACTATGTGTGTCAGACGCCAAAGCGAAAATGAAGTGAGAATTATCATGAGGGGAAACAAGGGAAAGATATATCTAAATTGGGTTGTAGGAGCGTATATGAGAATATAAAGAAAGGGCAGAAACAGAAAGAGGCTTATAAAAATAATTTGTTTTGCATATTTTTTTTGGAAAATGTCCGGGATGAATACCGAGAGGGTGCCGAGTAAAAATATAATGAGTTCGTCAGCAAAAAAGTCCAGATAATTTGAAATAAAATTGCTTCCCTGTATTGAAAAATAATAATAAATGAGGGCGGAAACAGCTATCGTTGAAATGACAATCGTTGATATATAGACTGCTCGCCGTTTTAAAAGCAAGGGGGAATCAAAAAAGCGATATGAAAAAAGAAAAATTATAGTACTCGGAATAAAGGCTAGACCTAAATTATGAGACAGCGACGCAAACACCAGAGAGAAAATCGCCAGTATCGCGTATTTCTTCTTTGCAGTTTCAAGAAAACGCCAGAGAAAGAATAGAAGTAGGATTAAAAAGAAAGAGAGAGCGGCGTATCCTCGAACTTGTCGCGACCAGGCTATCTCCCACTGCGAAAATGCGGTAATGAAAGCAACAGCCAAAGCCAAATAACGATTTTTGAAGAGAGTCTCTGTGAAAAAGAATACCAGAACAATCAATCCCGTCCCAAAAAATACCGCCGGTAGACGCGGAGCCAAAGGAAAATAAGGATCAAATGAAACAATTTTCAAAGTAAGGGCCGATAGGTAGGTAGTGAGAAAACCGCTTGTGTAAACTTTGCCGGAAGGGAGAATGGGGTACCCGTGAATTACAGTTTCCTGCGCCGCATTTAGCGTATAGCCTTCATCCACCCAGAGAGACGACTCGCTGAGCTTCCAGACTCTCAAGAAAAAACCAGCGCACAACAATAATCCAAATACAATCAAGATGCCGTGAGAAAACTTTAACTTCATTTTATGAGATGCTACTTGAATATCTGCCACGATTGAGATTTATATCTCCCTGAAAATGGGATTAGCACGCTCGGATTGATTTGAAGTGTATGAGGATCTGTCATACCTCCTCCATTTGCCTCAAAAATGATATTGCAAACCGTAGAGAATCCTCGGGAGAATTTTATTCTTACGGGCAGACCTATCGTCCCAGAAATTTCATTACGATAATTCGTTCCATCATAAATCATCGTCACCTGCGCTTGAGATTGACTCATGAAAGCTCCTCCGCCAAACGAATATTGAGCCGGTGAAGAACAGTCGTTTGACTGCACATTGACTACGACATTTTCGATAAAATCACCAAAGGGATTTATAACCAAAGTTTTTGTTTCCGTATTTCCTCCCAAATTTACGAGGAAACGAACCGGCGCGACAGTATCGCCATCCAGAGTAAATCCGCCAAATGTCTCTTCTTCCTCTTCTTCCACATCGCCCGATCCGACAGGAAAACCAACATTTGGAGGAGGAATAACCGGCGGAGTTATAGGAGGAAGAACAGGACCGCACCCGGAACCGTCACAGACAGCCGGCGTGATACTGACAGTAGCGCTCTCGGAACCAACCCTCCCTTTCAAATCTTTTACCTGATCTATGTCACTAGATGAACATGGACCGTTAAAAACACTCG
>JAUSGU010000056.1 GCA_030648825.1 bacterium | reverse complement strand
TTTTTCTTTTTCCAAAATTGCATCCGCATAATTCCAAGATAGAAGTAATATATAATCCGGCTTTTTCTCTGTGAGAATTTTGGGATGAATAATGGGTATATGTGTGCCTGGTGTATATGTTCCTTGTTTGGCAGACGTCGTATCCGTAATGAAATCGAGTATATCTGGACCGATCTTGAGAAAATTGAGAAGTGTAGTGCTCTTGCCGGGCGCGCCATAGCCGACGATTGTCTTGCCGATTTTTTTTAAAGCTATGAGTAAATCTGTGAGTTTTTCCTTGTTTAATTGCACCTTTTCTCCAAAACTCTGATATGTTTCTCTATTTGTCAGTCCTATTTCTTTCTCACGTTTCAAAAACTCCTTCACTGTAGTATTACTTTCACCAGATTTTCCGACATAGACCCGCAGAGATTCTCCGTGAATTGGCATTAATTTGACGTCTTTTATAATCATACCGAGAGTGTCTAGAAGTGTTTGAAGACTATGAAGTGAATAATAGAAAAGATGTTCATGATAAATCTGATCGAAACCGCCATGATTGATCAAATTACCTACCCAATGACATTCAAAAATAAAATGCCCATCATCATGGAGTAATGCATGTACACCGCCGAGTACATCATGTATATCATCTATGTGGGCAAACACATTATTGGCGACAATCACGCGCGCTGGACCGAATTTTTTGCGAATTTGTTTTGCTGAACGTTTTCCGAAATAATCTATGATGGTTTCCACACCTCTATCATGTGCTAATTTTGCAACATTTTCCGCAGGATCCACGCCGAGTACGCGGTGTTTGTCTTTTAACGCTCCTATGAGAACACCATCATTTGAGCCAAATTCAACGACTAGATCGTCTTTTGAAGCGAGATAGTTTTTTGATATTTCACCGGCCATTTTTTTAAAATGATTTACGAGTGGCTTTGAAGCGCCCGTATTGTAGTGATAATTATGAAAGAGAATATCTGGATTGACGGAATGACCGAGTTGAACAAGAAAACATTTGTTACAAAAAATCAGGACCAGAGGAAAGTGAATTTCTCTTTTCTTCAAATCTTTTTTTGACAAAAAAGCGTTGGCTGGAGGCGTCTTTCCCAGATCCAGAATCGTTTCGAGTTTTTTGCCACCACAAATTCGACATTTTCTATTTTTCTTATATTGGGAAGTCACATTATTTCCATTCTATTCTAATATATTCTTTTAGGGCTTCTTGCCACGGACGTAGAACATATAAACCAGAATCAAGAACTTCATTTTTGAGAGTATTTCCTGTCAATCCAAAACTGGAAAGTAACGCGGAATTAATCTGACTCTTTGATTTAATAGTTTCTTTTATAACCATTGCCATATCATATCGCGAAGCACTACCACTGTTTGTTATATGAATAACACCGGATGTATCACTGGTGGCCAATTTCTGCAGCATTACAGCCAAATCTTTGGCATAAGTCGGTGTGCCTTTCACATCATCAACAGCCGAAAATGTTTCGTTGGCTATAAGTTTCGGCATAATTTTGCCGACAAATTTTTTATCTTTGTTTTTTCCGCCGCCGAATATCCATGAGGTGCGTATAACTAAGTTTTTTGAATCCATACCGAGAACGGCCAATTCGCCCATATATTTTGAGTGACCATAAACATTTACTGGATGTGGTAGATCAACAGATATATAAGAACCTACTTTTTCTCCATCAAAAACAGCATTTGTTGAGACGTAAATGACTTTTGCCCCGATTTCTTTTGCAATTTTGGCGATATTGTACGTCCCAATTTCGTTTATACTCCTCGCCAAATCGGGATTATCTTCACATTTTTTCATATCTGTAATGGCGGCGAGGTGAATTACGACATCAGGCTTATCTGTTCGCAAAATTTTTTCAACTTGATTGATATCGGTTACATCCAATTCTTCTCGTGAAAAACGCGAACCGGAAGAAATATATGAACCGAGCATTCCTTCTCCGCCAGTAATCAAAATTTTGCTAATTTTTTTCACTTATTTTCTTTTTTATTTGGAGAGCCGATTCCAAAAGTGAATCAATTGTGCCTGTATCGTACCATTGACCATTCACAATAGAAAAACTAGTTTTACCCATTTCTACATAATGATTGAGAGCGTCGGTCATTTCCAATTCTCCTCTCTTTGACGGCTTCAATTTTTTAATGAAAGAAAAAATATCGTTGTCTACCAGATAGAAACCGGTCAAAGCGTAATGAGATTTTGGATTTTCCGGTTTTTCTTCTATTTTTATTATTTTTTTGTCTTTTTTGTCAAAAACCGGCACACCATACCTCTGTGGATCTTTTACTTTTTTTAGAAATACTCTAGCGCCAGCTTTAAAACTTTTTACTGAACCTCTAAAACTATCTTCAAAGATATTATCTCCGAGAATAACGGCCACACTATCACCGTCAGAAAAATCTTCGGCATAAGCTAAAGCATCGGCAATACCTCCGTTGTTTTTATCTTGGACTGCATATGCAAGTTTTACTCCATATTCTTTGCCAGAACCCAAAAAGTTTATAAAGTCTCCGGCATGTTCACGACCGCAGACGAGCATAATTTCCGAAATACCAGATTGGCGCAAGGTTTCTATCGGGTACAAGATCATTGGCTTGTTGTACACAGGCAAAAGATGTTTGTTGGTTATGAGCGTGAGTGGACGCAAGCGAGTACCCATACCTCCGGCTAATATGATTCCTTTCATTTTTTTATTTTTTGTTAGATTTTTTTTCTATTTTTTCTAATTTATGTTTTCGCCACAAATCGATATGTGGATTGAAAATACCAGTACGTTCTCTCACCCGCGAAATCCATTTTGGATTGTCTCTGTACCATTGTACGGTTTCGGCAAACGCCTTTTCAAAAGTATACAACTTTTTCCAGCCTAACTCTCTCATAATCTTTCCAGCATCTACTGAATATCTACGATCATGTCCCGGTCTGTCGCTCACATATTCTATCCATGATTTGTCCCGATTAAAATAATTTAAAATGCGTAGGGCTATATCCGTATTATCGAGTTCATTATCCGCACCGATATGATAAACGCCGCCAGGAATTCCTTTTAATAAACAAAGCTCAAGAGCGCTACAGTGATCGAGAACATAAATCCAGTCTCTCACATGTCTACCATCACCATAGAGAGGCAACTTTTTGTTCTCAAGCATCCGTGTGACAAAAAAAGGAATAATCTTTTCTGGATATTGATATGGACCGTAATTATTTGAACAATGAGTGACAACGATAGGCACTTTCCATGTGGAAAAATAAGCTCGACACAAGAGATCACCACCGGCTTTGGTGGCAGCATAAGGAACATTTGGAGCAAAGAGAGTGTATTCATGGAATTTATCCTTTGAGTCAAGAGGTAAGCTACCATGGACTTCATCTGTTGAAACCTGCACGTATTTTATAACTCTCGGATTGGTTTTTACAGCTTCGGCAATATTGAATACGCCTTCTATATTTGTTTTTATGAATTCCAGAGAAGCACCATGGATACTGCGATCAACATGGGTCTCCGCCGCAAAATTTATAACGTAGTTCGGTTTGAATTTTTTAAACACTGCGTCAACTTTCTTTTTATCAACTATATCCCCTTTTACAAAGTGGTAATTTAAAGAACGGTTTTTCGCTATATCCTCATTGTTGTCCAAATTGCCGGAATATGTCAGTTTGTCAAAATTAATAATTTTGACTTTTGGATGTTTGGAAAAAATATAACGTATAAAATTCGAGCCTATAAAGCCCGCGCCGCCAAAAACAATCAGGGTTTTGTCGTTTAATTCGAATCTCTTTTTCATGAAAAATGTAGACTTATCTTCACATTAAACAGTCAAAAGTCAAGCTGACTTAAAACAAAT
>JAUSGU010000008.1 GCA_030648825.1 bacterium | reverse complement strand
TTACATGAAGCGGCGATGGAGCAAATGAGGGTGAAGACATTAACAAAAATTACAAATAAAGAGCTGGCCGAAGAATTTTCTACATTAACCGACTTGATTCTTAAAGTATTCAAAGACTACTTTTATCTTGAATATCATTGTACTGACGAGGTCGCGAGAATTATAGAAGAAAGCGATAAGAAATATGAGGTGGAAAGAATAAAGAGAGAGGTAGAAGAACTTGGCCACTTAAAACTTGCCATTAGACAGATTTGGAACAAGGTTCTTTATCCGCCAAATGTGTTAGCAAAATATGCCGATGAGATTGCGCAGAGATTCTCGTTGGGCGAGTCAGTTTCGCACTACCGATATAAAGAGCTGATTAGGATGCTGATGGGAGAGAAAGTTTCAATTCCTGATAGAAGTTGTGTAGTCTGGGGAAAATTTTCAAACGGAGAAGACATCGTCGGCAGCAAGGCCGAATCGATTATTCGCCAATTGCAAAAGGTTGATGCCTCCTCCGCAGAATTCAAGGGAAGTATTGGGAATAAAGGTTATTACAAAGGCAGGGTAAAGAAAATTGAGTTTAGCGCTAAGACTGATTTCAAAAAAGAAATCGAAGCCATGAACGCGGGAGATGTGCTGGTTTCAGGATCGACTGGCCCCGAGATGATTTTGGCTTGCAAAAAAGCTGGAGCGATTATTACTGATGAAGGTGGGATCATCTCTCATGCCGCCATTGTTTCGCGGGAACTTAACATTCCCTCGGTGATAGGCACAAAAGTTGCAACCAGAATTTTGAAAGACGGCGATTTAGTTGAAGTTGATGCAGATAAGGGCGTTGTTAGACTTCTTGACCAAAATCAACAAACTAATCTGGTAAAGAAATACAGTCTTAATGCCTCAACCTGGACCTACAAAGGCTTCCATGGAGTTTTGCATACTTTTTTTCCGGTTGGTCAAACCGGCGGAGCTATGCAAAACTTTTTCGGAGACTCCTCAAAAATAACCATCTTCTTCGTTGAGAATGACTACGTGCACTGGTATTGGAATGATAACGAGCTGACCCGCATCCGAGAGGAGTTTTTTGAAAAGCTAAAAACAGATTCGAAATACTTAGCCAAACTTCAAAAAGAATGGCAAAGCAAGATCGCAAATTTTGAGACGATCACTAGCTCCATTGACTCAACTGATCTAACTCGTCTTTCCGATGAAGAATTGGCGGGACTTTATGACCGCTTTTTTGCCGCCTACGTTGAACAGTTTAGTTATTTTATGGTGCTTGGGGATGCTATTTCTATGCACGCTGATCGCTATCTAGTGCCTGAGTTTGAAAAAGTGCTTGGTGCTGATTTTTCCGCAATCTTTCCTGAACTCATCAGCACTAAACATCTTTCGTTTATTGAGGAAGAAGCTGCTGGACGAAAAAAACTGGTCGGGATATTTAAAGAATCCGGCACGATTTCAGATGAGCTTCTGAAAGAACATGCCCATAAATATTTTTATATCCAAAACAATTATGCGCGTGCAACCCGTCTTGATGAAAATGATTTCTTGGCATTCATCAAGGAAGATGTGGGTAAACCGCTCCCTGAGAAGCTGATTTCTGAAAAGAAAAAAACAGATAAAGAAAAACTAATCAAACAATATCACTTGTCGGATTGGCACAAAACTCTGATCTATGTCATGGATGAGTTTTTCGAAATCCAGGACACGAGAAAAAAATATGTGCTCATTTCTAATTATTACCAATTTAACTTCCTGAAAGAGGCCGAGCGAAGAAGTGGTATTCCCTTTAATCTCCTGAGATATTCTATCTATCCGGAGTATCGAGCTATTTTAAATAAAACGGTCTCAACAGATCAGTTGTTCAAACGTTCTGAGGTGTGCATGTGCGTACATGAAGGATTAAATTATCAGATATTAAGCGGCGAGCCGGCCAGAACCACCTTGAAATTCTTTCAGGACAAGGGAGTAGGGGAAAGCAAAAAGGAGCTAAAAGGACTGATCGCCTCCAAAGGGATTGCGCGCGGCAAGGTGAAGATCATTTTAAAGATTCATGACATGATCAACATGGAAAAGGGCGACATTCTGGTCTCTTCCATGACTCGGCCCGAGATGACGCCCGCAATGAAGTTGGCAGCGGCGATCGTTACCGATGAGGGCGGTGTCACTTCTCATGCCGCCATCGTTAGCCGCGAGCTCGGCATTCCCTGCATCATCGGAACAAAGCAGGCGACTCATATTCTGAAGGATGGTGATTTAGTTGAAGTGGATGCGGATAGTGGTATTGTACGTATTATTAGTTAGCTGCTACAAACGATGAACCACTAAAAACGGTAATCCAAATTTATGCCCGAAGAATTCCCCAAAAAAGAAGTACCGAAGGAAGATGTGTTTTTTATTCGCCACAGTAAGTCTGCGTATAAAACCTATGCGGCAACACAAAAATCTGGAAATCCGAGAGCACCCTTTGATCCGGAAAACCAAATTTCGCCCGATCTGACGGAAGAAGGCGAGTTGCTGGCAAAAAAG
>JAUSGU010000053.1 GCA_030648825.1 bacterium | reverse complement strand
ATCAAAGAGATTTTCCGTCTCTCCGCTCGCCGTATTTATTTTCCACACACTGTCATCAAAAGAAATTTTGCCTTTATACCAATCATCTGGATATATACCGTTCGGCAGAGATCGTGGAACAGCGCAGAAAACAATGTTTTTACTTTTTACGCTCCACACGCATTTATCGGCAATCGTTTGGACACTCACGTTTTCGTTTTTATTTGTTTTTGGATCAAAAACCATCGTAATTAAACCGCGATTAACCGTCGCTGAAATCAATATAAGACTATTATCGGCGTTTCCCAGAGCGACGAGTCCAGAGAAATTGCCTGCTACCTTTGAATATGAACCATTCCCCGTATTCAAAATATAAGCGCTACCCTCTGTGACACCACTCGGTTTGGTAAAAATAATTGCTCCGGTTGGAGACGACAGAGAAAATCTCCAGTCATTAAAAGAAGAGCTGAAAACGGAAGTTTTTGCAGAACCGTCAATATTTGCGAGAATTCCCTGTGAACCGGAACTGGTTTCAGTCATGTAGAAAATTTTGCTTCCGGAAACAGAGACTTCCCGAATGTCGTCAGGGAGGAATATACCTTCTATAGCTTGCTCCGGCCGTGTCGTCGTCGCTATTTTGGCGTAAAAAGTGCGTATGATAGATGAATCGTCTTTTACATAACGTATGAGGAGCCGAGATCCGTCGCTTGACCACAGAGCTTCGTAAACTTTTGGAATGGTAGTGTTTGAGATCTTTTTTTCAACCAGAGAAACACTAGTTGTTTCGTTTATATGGCCTGTGGCCCTCTCTATGTATCGAATTAAAGTGGTACTGCCGACGTCAAAGACCACCATACCGGCCGTGGGGACAGTCGAGATCTGGCGTAAACGAGGCAGAACCTCGTTACTTTCGTTATTACTCCCATTCGTGCCACCGAGATTGATCGTCTGATTCTGCTCATCGCTCGGATTTGTAATCAAGCTACCGCTTTCTGTCTCTGTCGTTGCAGGCTTTTTACCAAAAGGAAATAAATCAGAAGAACTGGTCGTTGTTTCAGTCTCCGAGCCAGGGACTATTTCCGTTCGGACAAAGAAGTACCACCCCAAAATCCCCATTACTATGAGGATGAAAATTATAAAAATTGTGAAAGCTTTTTTGGACATGTTTTAATTTTTACATATTACACTTACCGCCGTGACGATTATTCCTTTTGGACAGCTAATAGAGTTAGCTATTTCATTGTCAAATGTCTGTTGTTGTAGAACACTCTTTTGATTGAATGAATTAACCAAATTTGGATTCGATTCACGTATTTGTATTGTATTTGTATTGTATTGAGAAGCAAATACTTTTCTAGCTTCTATTATTTGTTTTTGGGTACGTAAGTCTTTTGATATATCGTATTTTTCGTTTGTAGTCTTAGACAACGTCCCGCCAAGTTTTTGCAAATCCTCTATTTTTTTCTTCTGTTCAACGAGTAATAATTGTTGATTGTTTATAGCAATCATTATTTTTTGATCTGTAATAGCAGATGCAACCACTTTTTCTTGATCAGTTATTATTTTTTCGTTCGCAGTAATTTTTTGTTGCAAATCTTCTATTTTTTTTGGATCCCTTTCGGTAGTCAGTGCCTTTTTAAGATTATTTTGTTCATCTTTTACAGTGGTAAGAGTTTTTTGAGCTTCAATAGCATTTTTTTCGGCCCGTTGAACAGCTGCCGCTGTTTCATTTGCCGCTTTCACAATATTACTTAAAGCGTTAACATCTACCTCCCCCCCAGATTTTGGCGTTCCCAAATCCAGATTGATGTTTACCAAGTCCACGTTTATGGTGCGCAAGATGATATATGAAGCGAGGAGGAGGACAAGGCCGAAAACGGCGCCTTGCCATTTTTCTTTGGCGTCGGATTTTCCGGTGATAGCTTCGGTTGTAGCATATTCAATCCCCGCCCATATAATCATGACGATGGCCAACATGGCGCCTATGCCTATGGATATGCCGTATATGTTTTTTATGACAGACACAGGATTTTTGATAGTTCCTTTCTCGCAGGTGATAACACCGTTTTTGTCTGCTTTACAAGCATCAAAAGCTCCGGGAACTGTCGTGAGGGCGCAATACTCTTTTGTACAATCTGGTCCCATGGTTGGTTGGGTGTTTTGAGCATAAGCTAATGTCCCAAAAATGGAAAAAATAAAGAGAGAAAGGATTATCACACTACCAATTTTTTTTGTAATACTGAAAAATATCATTGAATTATATTTATGCTCGCTATTCCGCCCTGCAGGATTTTGGTTTGATGTTGGATTGACAGGCCGATAGCGGATTGTCCGCCGACTGCGCCTGCTTTTCGGAGGGTTATTTTATTTTTATCCTTGAAGCTGGGTACAGAATCGCCGTTTATACTCCAATCTAGATTTAATCCGGCGAATATGTTGTTTGTAGAAACATTGAAAGGCTCCGCGCACAGAGTAACCTCCTCGGCGGTCAAATTGAAAGTGTCATTTAAAGCCTCCTCATATTGTATCCCATACAGAGGGCTCTCCTCATAGAAAATTATTTCTGGAATTCCCGGACTGATTGTTGTAGTTTTCGTGGCGATGATACTCCCATCGTTGTTTGAAACTTCCACGTTTATGTCATCTCCTCCGCGAATATAACTAGCTTGTGAAGATGTAAAAGAGTCTTTGCCATATCCGGATTGATTTGGATCAATCGTGCCATTTTTCTTCCATGTATAGACGAGAGTTTTCGGATCAATCCTCTTGCCAGCTTCCGTGAAAAATTCTGGGATGGCTGTCACGCGAAAAGACGCGCCGTATGACTCTAGTGCCTTGCCACGATAGAATGGCGGAGTATAGCCGTCAGATTTCCAAACCAGAGTCACGTCCGCCGGTCTCCAAGATACCTCTTGCGATATGGTACCTATATCTACCGTCGTAACTGTAACAGAAACAGAAGTGAGAATTCCCACTTTGCCAGAAGGCACAACGACAGATGTGACCCCAGTTCCCTGTTTTATTACTTTGCCACCGGAGATCCACGAAAATCCTGCGCGATTGAGGTCTGTGCTGAAACTCTGGGCGGTAATTGTAACTGTCGTATCAGGTTTTGGAAATCGAGGTGATGTTTGAAGTGTCACGGGCTCATTCACACCCGGAATACCTTGAGCATGAGCAAGAGAAAAGAAAGAAAGAGAGAAAACAAAGAGCAAAATAGAGCTTTTTATCAAGCGGGACATGAGAATATTGTACCATGTAAATAAAAAGTGGCAGATATAGTCTGAGTAGCGCAGGGACGGGGTTGCCCTTAGGCAAGGGTCCCGTCCCGAGCAACGCAAGACTATGTCTGCCACTTTTTCTCCTACTGCAAATTCTTCTTTGCCGCCTTGATGGCCAAAATCTGGGAAGGATCGGACGTGATGATCTGGTCTTCCGTGTACGAAGCGATGATTTTTATGGCCACATGTTTGAGGCCGACAAAGAATATACCTTCGCCCACGTCTGATTCCAAGAGAAGATACTTTTCTTCATCAGTGAGATTGAAAACCTGCTGTAATTTGTCTATGGAAGATGCTGATTGCTTCAAAAGCATTTGTATAGAGGAATTTGTGATGATGGGCAGACCATAGGGTGATTTGAGGAAGTCGTCCACATCTTGGGTGATCGTGGCGACGCCCAGATAATACTTGCGACCGCGCTTTGCAAGCCCCAACAAAAACGATGCCGTATCTTCCGATTTCATCATCCACCAAGCTTCATCTATGACCAGTAAGCGTTTCTTCAAATTTTTGCGAATAGCATTCCATATATAGTGAGTAACGATATACATGGCCACTGGTTTGAGGTCATCTTCCATATCGCGCAGGGAGAAAACGATGAATTTGGCGCCAATATCCACGTTTGTTGGTCTGTTTATAAAACCAGCCCACGTGCCTTTTGTATATTTTGTGAGCCTCTGAACGAGAGATTCCCCTCCTTCCATGCCGGCCAGAACGAGTTCAAAATCGGAGAGGAGTGGGGCCTGGGCATTTGTAAAATTAGAATCCGGTGTGATGTCCTTGAGTGCATATGTCTCTGTAATTGCCCTATCTATGATGGCATCTTCTTCGGCCGTCAGTCCTCCCATCATGATACGGAACAGTCCGACCAAGTTGATGATGTTGCTACGCAAAACATCAGCCGGCGATTCGTCTTCGCGCGGGATCGGCAGATCAAATGGATTTATATGATGCTCGGAATTGAGAGAGATGTTGAAATATTTCCCGCCGGTGGCTTCGGCCAGATATTCGTATTCTTTTTCCGGGTCTATGACGATGACATCCGTGTCAAACATCAGTGTGCGGATGATTTCCAGTTTTGTGGCGTATGATTTTCCCGCGCCGGATTTTGCAAAAGTTATAGAATTGTAGTTTTCCAGAGAAAATCGGTCAAACAAAACGAGGCTGGAGTTGTGTCTATTTATTCCATACAGAATTCCTTTATCAGATGTGAGGTCAAAAGAAATAAAAGGAAAGAGAGATGACAGAGGTGAGGAATTGAGTTTTGAATGGACACCCAATTCATCAGAGGCCGTCGGTAAATTGCTCTTGTAGCCTTGTTCCTGCTGGAATAGAGCTGGTTTTACATAAACGAGTTTTGATTCCAGAATAGACTTTATTTCCGACTCGGTTTTATCCAATTCTGACTCTGTTTCGCCGTATATTGAGATGTAAACACCCACATCAAAAAGCTTTTCTTGGGCCTGCTGTAGCTGATCACGCAGACTTTCCAAATCTTGATAAGCGGTATCCAACATAGGGTCGCGAACGAGGCCTTTTTGCTCACGAATTGAAATTTGGCTCTGTACCTCGGCTACTTTTTTCTGGAATTGACGCAGTACCTTTGCTGTTTCTACGGGATGAATGAATATGGAAATGTTGAACACTTTGTCCAAGTTTATGATAGGGGCGAACCAGCTCTCGGAGAGGAATCGAGGGTACGAAATGACAAAGAAGCTTCTCACTGTTTTGTCACCAAGGGACAATTCACGAGGCGAAACCTTTAAGGCCGACGGAGCGATGACGTCTTTTAATTCCAAAACACCTGCCTCATAGATTTCCTGCGGTAAAATCGGAGCGATATTTACTGCGTTCTGCTTCTTCTTTAAAAAATCAAAAAATGCCATGTTTTTATTTATATTTTTATCCGATCACTTCAGGGGAATCGGCTTTTCTGTATCTCCTGGATTGAAAATCTTGTAGAAGAGTTCGACGATCTCTTCTGTGCCCAATTCTACCGTTCTGATACCGCAACGAACCAAACCTTGGGTTACAACCGCCACTCTCTGCTCCAATTGGCTCCTATGTTCCTCAAATTCACCCAATTTTTTCTCGGCACTCTCAGCTTCGGTTTTTTTCTTGCCGAAGGCGCTGGCCACTCCGTCCGACGTAACCATGGCTGGGGTGTATGGTACGACCACAAAGAAAGTTTTGGTCATTATATTGGAATTTTCTGTGAAGTTTTTTATGAATTCTATATATTCCCGCGTTTGAATTTTCAGCAGATCTCCTATTTGTTCTTTTTGTCTATTTTCCAAGAGAGCTATATAAGGCCTGATATCCAGTTTTCTGGATTGAATGAATATCTGTATAGAAAAATCCAGAGAATTGAGAAAGTTCTGGAATTGCATGATAATGGACTGCTGTTCATCCGCCGATTTGAGGGCAAAGTTGAGAGATGATGCCATGACAATACCACGCAGAGAATCATCTCGGAGAATGACAATTCCCTGCCGAATCTCTTTTATGGGAACGAACTCCTGGGTTGTTTTTGCTTTTACGGCCATCCTATTGAAATTTTGTATGAAAATTTTTTGAACACCTGCAATATCATACTTGAAACATTATACTAAAATGTCTGCTTGCCCGCTTGATTCTGGGCGGGATTGGCACTCTGTTTGATATCCAGGCTCCATGTCAGGTCTTTTAATTTACTGTCGGAGAGTTTTGGCACATAGAACTCCGAACTGGATGACGGTTGGCCGACCACGTTTTTTGTCTGTATTGGTTTGTCTATTTTCTTCCAAATGTATAGCTTGCTACCGAGATAATAATTGAATGCCGCCTCCACGACACCGATAAACGGTTTGTTGTTGATTTTGTAGAAAGCTAAAGCCAAAGCGAATCCTATAACGGGCAAAATAAATATGGCGCTGACAAATAGATTACCCACAAATGTGTAAATGATAAAAGAAAGCCCCGCTCCGCCTAGGAGGTATATAAATTGTTTTAGAGTGAGTGGTCCAAAAATTTTGTCTTCTACTTCTATGAATTGAGGAACTTGGAAACGCATATTGATATATTATACAACAAATCTA
>JAUSGU010000030.1 GCA_030648825.1 bacterium | reverse complement strand
AATACACTACAAAAGTCTTCTTCGAAAAGTTCTTGAGGAACTTAAATTAGCCCTACTTCTTCGGATTCTTTTCCCACCACCTGCATTCCGGAGCGTATTTTGCCATTATTTTATAAGTCTCTTCAAAGCCGCTTTCTAGGGTATATTCCGGCTTCCAGCCGGTCAGTTTTTTTAAGAGTGAAATATCAGTGACGAATTTCATAGGACCATTGACCGGTACATCGAGCACTTTTACTTTTTTACCCGACAAGTTTTCTATGATTGAAACAATATCGCCTACCGAACGCATTTCTCCCGAACCCAAATTTACAGGCCCTGTATAGTCGCTGTCGAGCAGGGCCACTACGGCATGGGCGGCATCTTTGGCGTATATGAAATCGCGCACTGGTTTCGTACTCCAAACCTCGGCTTGGGCGGGCGAGAGCGAGCTCTGTATGAGAGTAGGCACCAAATCTGGACGAATGAATTTGGTCGGGCCGTAAATATTCGAGAGGCGGACGTTTATGATCGGTACTTTTTTGTAAAACTTCGTGACTTCTTCGGCTATATATTTGCTGAAAACATAATCGTTTATATATGGATTTATAGGTTGATTCTCACCCACTGGCAATTTCAACTTTAAAACATCATACAAGAGGATAGTAGTGAACGCGATGAATTTCTTTAGATTTCTTTTTTGGAAATAGTGCAGGGCTTTTTTCAGAGGAATGACGTTATATTCAAAACCCATCATGCATTTGGTGTTTATCTCGTGATGATTCGAATTTCCTATCATAAAGATAACTTTGTCGAAATCGAGCTCGTCCAAGACGCTCAAGTCACCGATGTCGTCTATGTGTATGTGTTTGTTCTTTATATAGGAAGGAGGCACTGTTCTACCGACAGAAATCATATCTGGATACAATTCCAGAATGATGGGTCCGAGCAGTCCGCTACCGCCAAACAATATGGTCTTTTGGCCTGTGCTTTTCATTTCTTTTGAGATAAATACCATTTTATAGTCTCTTTCAAGCCATCTTCAAACGACCACTTGGCTTTGAAGCCAAACTCCTTTTGGGCTCTTGAGGTGTCAAGTTGGCGGCTCGCCTGACCGTCCGGCTTTGTATTATCCCAAACGAGCTTGCCTTTAAAATCCATAGACCGGCAAATGGTCTCGGCCAAATCTTTTATGCTGATTTCCCTTCCGGATCCTACATTTACCGGTTCCGATTTATCGTAGCCGATTGTGGCGGCGATGATTGCTTCGGCCGCGTCTTCCACGTAGACAAATTCCCTCGTAGCTTTGCCTGTTCCCCACACTTCTATATGGTCCAGCCCCGCCTCTTGTGCTTCTTTCACCTTGCGAATCAGAGCTGGTATGGCATGAGAGCTCGCTGGATCAAAATTATCCCTTGGACCATAAAGATTTATTGGGATTAAATGTATGGCATTGAAGCCGAACTGCTCGCGATAGGTTTGTGATTGCACGAGCATCAATCTCTTGGCGATTCCATAAGGAGCATTTGATTCTTCCGGATAACCGTCCCAGAGCGACTCCTCCTTGAACGGTTGGGGAGTAAATTTCGGATAGGCGCAGACGCTACCGACACCTACGAATTTTTTGACGCCATTTTTGTATGCGGCATCCATGAGGTTCAGGGCCATAGCTGCATTGTCATAGAAAACGATGGCTGGATTTTCTTTGTTATAGCCTATACCACCTACAGTGGCGGCCAAGTGAACGACAATATCTATTCCCCGAGTTATTTCACGACAAACCGACTGCTCCCGGAGATCCGAATCAGAACTTCTCGGCACAATAATATTTTCTTTTTTTGCGCCTCTATCTATGAGTTTTTGAAAAACATATTGTCCCAGAAATCCTCCTCCGCCTGTGAGTAGGATTTTTTTATCTGTGAGATCTATTTTCATAAATATTAGTATAGCTTAAAAAGCCAATTTTTTGACACTTTTAGCGATATAACGATATTATAGGTATATATGTCAATAATAGTCAAAGTGGTGGGCGGTTTGGGTAATCAGCTATTCCAATACGCCTTTGCGCGCTCTGTGTCATCTCGCCTTAAAACCGACTTCAAGCTCGACATAAATCCTTTTAGCACATTTTATTCACTTCATAAATACTCTCTCCAACATTTCAATGTTCAGGAAAATTTATCTAAAGACAGCGATTTTTTTGGTTTCGTCTGGTTGCGAAAGCAGAACAAGGCGTTCGAAGTGTTTTACAGGCATCTCCGTCTAAAGAGAAAAATCCTGCCTTTTTATTATCCAGAGCAGACTTTTCATTTCGATCCAACAGTCTTTTCGGCAAAAAACGGAACATATTTTGAGGGCCATTGGAATACGGAAAAATACTTCAAGGACATCAGAGCCGATCTGCTAAAAGAACTGACTCTAAAAGAACCATTATCTCCATACAGCCAGAGCATTCTCGAAAAAATAAAAAACTCTCGTGCCGTCTCCATCCACGTGAGGCACGGCGACTATATGACGAATGCCGGTACCAACAGTATTTGGGGCACGTGTTCCATGGATTACTACAACAACGCTATAAAAAAAATCACCGAGAGGGAGCCTTCGCCTCATTTTTTTATTTTCTCTGATGATTACGCTTGGGCGGTCGAAAATTTCAAATCCATGCCCTATCCCGTGACTTGCGTCAATAACAACGCCGATAAAAATTACGAGGATATTACGCTGATGTCTCACTGCAAGCACAACATCATAGCCAATAGCACTTTTTCCTGGTGGGGCGCGTGGCTGAATAAAAATCCGGAGAAAATAGTCATCGCGCCAGAACGATGGTATGGCGGCGCGGATTCCGAAACGACCGACATCATCCCGCAAGAGTGGATTAGAGTTTAGAAAACCGTTATAATGAAAAAATGAACCAGCCACTTTTTCAACATTGATGGTGAGGTACTCCCAATTTCAGCTGGATCACTTCGAAAGGATGATTCCGGTCACCATGAGAAATTTTTTTTTACATGGAATAGAGAGTGGAAATTTC
>JAUSGU010000003.1 GCA_030648825.1 bacterium | reverse complement strand
CTGATCTGTACCCCATAAAGTGGACACGGTACAGTGCTTTCTTTTGTTAGAATTAATCATTAACAAAAGAATATGAGAACAATATTTTCAAATGAGGAGATTGCTAAATTGAAGCAAAATCCATGTGTTTTTAGCTGTACGAATAATTCAGTTAACTACACCTATGAATTCAAGAAACGTGCCCTTGAATTACACACTAATGGAGTGAGTGCAAAAGAGATTTGGAGACGATCAGACTTCAACGTGAAAATTTGGAAGAAGGAATATTTCCGATGCACACTCCGAGACTGGAAAGAGATTGTGAAGAAACATGGAATTGAAGGTCTTCTAAAGGTTGGTGGAATACAATACGACAGAGGTCCAACAAATATCGACAAAGACAAAATCAAACGTCTGGAACTACAGGTCAAATATCTCAAAGTTGAGAACGATTTTTTAGCACAACTCCGGGCCAAAAGAGCGGAGTCAAACTCAGGCCGTGTGAAAAATACAGAATCATCAAAGGATTAAATGATGATGTGAATATTCTTTGTGAATTAGCTCACGTATCTAGAGCTGGATATTACAAGTGGTTGATGCACGCAAACAAACCCGACAAGGACTACAACGATTACCTAAAAGTGAAAGAAGTCTTTGATCAAGGCAAAAGCAAATATGGTTGGAGAAGCATTAAAATGAGGCTAGAAGCCATGAATCACAAGAAAATACAGAGAATCATGAGGAAATATGAATTAATCACAAAAGTGAGAAAAAAGAATCCATACAAACAAATCATGAAAAAACGAATGGAACACAGAATATTTCCAAACAAACTAAAAAGAGAATTCCATCAGATCGTTCCATTCAAAGTCTTCTGCACTGATATCACATACATTCCATTCCATAGCCGATTTGTCTATCTTTCAGTCATCAAAGATATTGCAACCGGTGAAGTCGTGGCTTGGAATGTTTCTCTGTATCTTGAAATGACATTAGTGACAGACACGATCAAGAATATGCGACTGGATTCGTATGAAAATATCATGATTCATTCCGATCAAGGATTCCATTACACAAATCCATCATATATTGAAGTTGTGAAGGAGTTGAAAATGATTCAATCAATGTCCGGCAAAGGCAGTTGTATCGACAATGCACCGATCGAATCATTCTTTGGTCATTTAAAGGATGAATTGGATTACCAATCCTGCCAATCGTTTGAAGAGTTACGTTTGGCTATCGAAAAATATATGAGATACTACAATTACGAAAGAAAGCAGTGGACCAGAAACAAGATGACTCCTGTTGAATACAGAAATCATCTTTCAACAGAATCTAGGGGCGTGGGAGTGGGTTTCTGAAGTGTCTACTAAATGGGGTACACATCAATTGAGAACTAAGTATCGAGCAACCCATGGGCCTAGGTGTGTGGGGCGACTCAAGTGCTATTGCTACACAAAATACCAAATCTAAGCTACACTTTCCTCACACAACAATGGAACAATTTTTAGGAACACTTTGGTATATATTGGTATTAATTCCGGCAATTTTCTGGTTCCTTCTCATTCGAGAATTCAACACCAAGACGAATTCAAAATTTCCAAGCGTCGCTTACGCGCTTCTTTATTTGATTCCTATTCTCGGCCATTGCTGGGTAGCGTGGAGTTTCCTTAAGGATCTAAGGGAAATACAAATAAAGTATCACGGCAATCCTATTGCTCTCGGTAAAACATACGTCACCAAATTTGTCTTACCGGATCTCTTTCTGGTGGTCGGATTGAATATTTTTGTAATCATCGGAATATTTTTCTTCTTCATTCCAGTTGTAGGTGGTCCAATTGGGAATTCCCTTGTCTGGCTTGCGACTTTTGTCCCGTATCTTTCATTCATATGGGTGGCATGGGGATTCTGGTCAACTTACCAAATAGTGAAGAATCTTACTCCAACCCATGTGCCTAGTCCGGAATCTTAAAAGTCTATCAAACCATCTCTGTGGGGTCTCACCACTTTGGTACTGAACCCACGATGCCCGCCAAAATTGCCGCAGAAATTCGGAATTCAAATTTTAGCGGTAATTTTGGACAAATACCACACTTTTCCCAAGTATGCTATAATACCCCCTAGGTTTTTAATCAATAAATAAAACAACATGGCAAAAGAAAATTCGGCTTTTATGAAACCTCTCACAGTGAGCGCTGACTTGGCGGCAGTAGTAGGCAAGGGTCCTATGCCTCGATCCGAGGTCGTCAAAGCGATTTGGATATATATAAAGAAAAACAATCTTCAGGATCCCAGCAACAAACGAAATATTGTCGCCGATGCGAATCTAAAGAAAGTTTTTGGTGGCAAGGCAGTAGTCAACATGTTTGAAATGACAAAACTCGTTTCAAAACATCTTTCTTAAACAGCTATTTTGACAGGGCTGTATAATACTTTCAGTTTCTCCAGTCCTCTATGCAGTTGTACAGCGACAGTGTTTTTTGATTGGCCTGTTTCTAGAGATATTTCCGCTAGCGAAGAGTCCTGCATATGTCGCATGTGCATGACTTTTTGATATGTTTTGGGAAGATGTCTAATCAAGAGGGAATCGGTTTTTCCATCAAGAATATTAAAGAGAGATTCAGAATCATTCATACTCGGCTCAAAACCTCCTTCTATGAGAGTATCCAGAGAAGTTGTTTTATGTTTTCGTTTTCGGTATTCATCTATAATCAGGTTGTTGAGAATGTGATATAGAAAAGCTTTCATTATATCTATCTTGCCGCCTTTGGCGAGGTAACTCCATGTTTTCATGAATGTGTCCGAAACGAGATCTTCACTCAGGGCGTAATCCTGTATTTTAAAATAGGAATACTTGGCGAGATCTTTTTCATAATCACGATGTGCTACACTCAAGAGAGTTCCATTGTATGTTTTTTCTTCCAAGGTCATATGTTTTAATGTTATCTTAATCTAGCTCCTATTAGAGAATTTAATAACAATTTAATAATACACTAGATGTCTATTTATTACAACTACAGTTCATGTTTTTCTGGGGATAACTCTGTTGATTGTGTTAATATAGATTTAATGTTAAGCTGGGTATGACTCTTATAGAGCTATTGCAAAATATTAGAAATGATGTATAATGTTATTATTCATGAGAATCTTGATTATTGAGGATGAAAAAAAATTGGCGGACATATTAAAAAAAGCTCTGACGAGTGAACGTTATTCCGTAGATCTGGCTTTTGAAGGTGAAGAGGGTCTGGATATGGGTTTAAAGAATAACTACGCGCTCATTCTCTTGGACATTATGCTTCCCAAGAGAGACGGTCTGGAAATTTGTCGCGAACTCCGCGCCCGTTATATTCATACCCCTATCATCATGATTACCGCTCGCACGACGGAAACGGATCGCGTTTTGGGATTGGATCAAGGTGCCGATGACTATATGACTAAACCTTTTGCCATAGGAGAATTGCTGGCTCGTATGCGCGCGGTCTTGCGCAGACGAAAAACAACCGACCCGTTGGTACTAAAAATTGGCGATCTCACTCTGGATGCAAAAAAACATGAAGTGACGAGGGCAGGTAAAATAGTTTCTTTGACACCAAAAGAGTATAAACTTCTGTTTGTGTTATTACGTAGTGCGGGTGAAGCGCAGACCAGACGTCAATTACTTGACTCCGCGTGGAGCCTCGCTTTTCTAGAAACAAAAAATCACGAACTCAATGTTCATATGCGGTATCTCCGAAGTAAAATTGATGGTAAATCGTCAAAACCTCTCATTCATACCGTGCGAGGAGTTGGTTATATACTCAAAGAATAAAAAATGAACAAAAAACTGCAACCGAAACAAAAACTTCTCGAATCAGCACAACGGCTCAATGCTCTAATGAAAGCTTTGCCAGTCGGTATCACTTTTTCCACTGATACGACTTGTGAATACATTACGGGTAATCCTTATCTTTTGCGTAAGCTTGAAATGGTCCGTGGCGATAATATCTCGATTTCTGCTCTTGATGACAATGTGGTGAGTAGGAAACTTCGTCATTTTATCAATGGTCGTCAAATTACCGGCGCCGAAATGCCGATGCAACGTGCTATCGCGGAGAATAAACAGATCGGACCACTCGAAATAGATGTTGAATTGCCGAGCGGTAAACATTGGGTAATGGAAGCCATAGGCGCGCCAGTTCATGACGAAATGGGCAATGTAGTGGCTTCTGTAGCCGTCAATGTGGACTTGACTGAGAGGAAGAGGGCCGATGAAGCAAATAGACTAGAGAGATTGATTGAAGAAGAAAAACAAAAAAACGAATTCATTGCCGACGCTACACACGAGTTACGCACACCACTCGCTATCATAAAAGGAAATGTAGACTTGGCTTTGCGCGCAAAATCGTACGAAGCAAAATCCATGAGAGAGACACTCAACGCCATTGATAATGAGGTTTTGCATTTGGACAAACTTTTATCGGACCTGACTCTACTCACTATAGAGGGTAATAATTTTCAAAGAAAAATAAATCCCCATAAAGTACAGATCCGAGAGCTCATCAATAGAATTGTAAAGAGACACCAAACTCTGGCGAAAAAAAAATCTATTGAAATTCATATAAAACATCTGACGGGCGCTGATCTCCCTGGTGACGAGAGATATTTGGAAAAACTTTTTTCCAATATCATTACAAATGCTATTTTATACGGTAAAGTCGGTGGATCAGTGAGAATTAGCGACAAAAAACTTGACGGGAAAATACACATTGATATTCGTGACGACGGTGTTGGAATTTCCAAAAAAGACTCACCTCATATATTTGACAGATTTTATCGCACTGAGAGCTCCAGATCGAAAAATATCGGAGGAACAGGACTTGGTCTCGCGATTGTAAAATGGATCGCAAAAGCTCACGGTGGTAGCGTTACGGTTGTCAGTCGAGAAAACGTCGGTAGCACTTTTACCGTCACCTTGCCCCTGTTGCAATAATTCACCTCTTCGCGCGTCTCTATATTGGTATGAAAACGATCAAAAGCGCTGAATTTATCAAACAATTGGGCAAAGGAAGTTGGACTTATATCAAGACCATTGTAGATATATCTCGAGAGCCGATTTTGGTTCTGGATAAATATCTGCGTGTGATAGTAGCCAATGAGCCTTTCTATCAGATGTTTAAAGTAAAGCCGAAAGACACTGAGGGTCAAATCATTCACAAACTCGGTAATGGTCAATGGAATATTCCCGTTTTACAGAAACTTCTCGGAGATATTCTGCCGAGAAATACCTTTTTTAAAGGCTTTGAAGTTGTCCACGAATTTCCCATAATCGGACGTCAGACAATTATTTTGAATGCTCGTCGGATTTATTGCGGAAAAAATGCTGTTTCCAGACTGTGTTCTCCAATCATACTTCTGGCTATGGAAAACGTTACAGAAATAATGGGTATCGCCGAAACTTTTACCAATTATGTCGAAAAATTAAAGAGAGAAGTTTACGATCTGAAAAAGAATACATAAAACTGAAAATTTTCAATATTTCTGGTTTAAATATGCCTGTAATATACCCGTTCGTTGAACGGCATACATAATATGAAAAGATTCAACAAAAACGTGATATTGACTATATCGTCTGTTTTATGGGTATTTGGTTTGATTTCACCCATAATGGCGTTCGCCGCTGGCCCAATACCGGTTGATTTGTCGTCAGCAGGTAATTTTGTGATTTTGTCAAAAACCGGAATCACGGACGCCAATCTATCTGTCATCACCGGAAATGTCGGTTCCAGTCCGATCAGTGGTACTGCCACTCTCGTAACATGTGCGGAAGTAACCGGTATAATCTATTCGGTTAACGCTGCTGGCCCTCTACCATGCAGAGTGACTGATTCCTCATTATTGACTGCAGCCGTAGGTCATATGGAAGCCGCGTATACAAATGCGGTGGGCAGATCAGCGCTCGCCGGCGATACCGATTTGTATGCCGGAAATCTCGGCGGACAAACTTTCGCCCCCGGACTCTATAAATGGACAACCGATGTGACGATACCAACCGATGTCACCCTCTCGGGTGGCGCAAACGATGTTTGGATATTTCAAATGACCGGAAATTTGAATATCGCTTCCGGTCCAGATGTTCCATCCGGCATAAAAGTGCTTCTCTCTGGTGGCGCTCTCGCTTCAAATATTTTTTGGCAAGTTGGCGGTGGCACAGGCGCCACTCTCGGAACGTATTCTACATTCAACGGAAATATATTGAGCGCGAAACAAATCATTATGCAAAGCGGTGCGGTATTGAACGGTAGAGCATTAACACAGACTCAAGTCACATTGGATGCCAATACGGTTTCTGTTCCTACCGGTTCGGTTCCCGCTATCCTCCATGTCATCAAACAAGTGGTGAATAATAGTACCGGCACAGGAACTGCCCCTCTGTTCAATCTCCATGTAAAACTTTCTGGCGTAGATGTCGCCGGGAGTCCATCGTCCGGAACCGTATCGCCAGGAACTTCTTATTCGCTTTCGGCAGGCACATACAACGTCAGTGAAGATATAAATAGTTCTTATACTCAAAGTTTTAGCGGTGATTGCGATTCAAACGGTGATATAACACTCTCTTTGGGCACCGACAAAACTTGTACGATCATCAATACTGATATTCCGACACCTGAACCCGAACCTACACCTACGCCAGAACCTACACCTGAACCGGTTTCCGGAAGTGGTGGTAGTAGGAGAAATCAAAGCGCGTCTATTGTTACGCCTATTGTTACGCCTATCAACACAAATCAGGATGTGGTTACTGTTATGGTTGCCGATATATCCTTCAGTACAACCACCAAGGTTTTCATTTCTGACGTTGCAGGTATTCCCAACCTTCCTGATACAGGATTTGCCCCTCGTTCAATAGATACATTTCGAGTGACTTTCACATCAATTTTTATTCTCATATTGGTTTTGACATCACTTGTTTTAATTACAAAAAAACATGTTTCTCTCGATAATTAGTTTAGTTCTGGTCTTTAATTTGCCTATTCAGAATTCTTTTGCGGTAGAACAAATAAATTCAGGATTACCGGTTCGTCTGGAGATTCCAAAAATCGCGGTCAACACTGCTATTGAACATATCGGTCTTTCACCAGACGGAAAAGTAGGAATACCAAAAGATATTTTTCATGTCGCATGGTTTAACAATAGTCCTCGTCCGGGCGATAGAGGTAATTCTATTATTACAGGTCATTCTGGTTGGTATAACAAGGCACCGACAGTGTTTGATAATTTATATAAATTGCAAAAAGGAGACAAAATATATGTTACAAACGATATGGACGTGGTTATTATTTTTACAGTATCAAAACTTGAAACGTACACCGGAAATAAAAATTTTACGGATATTTTTGTTTCAAACGATGAAGAAGAACATCTGAATTTAATCACTTGTTGGGGAATTTGGAACGAGAAGCAACAGAATTATTCCGATCGACTCGTAGTGTTTGCTGATAGGGAAATAGAATAGTGCGATATGGTATGTGTTGTATACTATAACCATGCCAAACGACATCATTTCTGGTTTTACACCTGACAAATATTATACTTTGGGATCAAAGACTTTTTGGTATTTATTTTCAAAAAACTCTTTGTTTGGTTTTGTTTTTCTCGTTATAGCACTCATCATATCTGTCGTTCGTGCGTATTCAACAGGTGATCCAGGCATAATCGGGTTTTTACGTATCGCTTCGTGGTTTTCTTTCATTATTGCTGTTGTCGGTTTTGTTATTGCTTTTGTTTCCGGAAAAATAATTCACAAGAATACCGGTTTTATCCTCGGAGAGGATGCTCTCCTCTTGCGACACGGTGTCTTTACAAAAGAAGAATTTGCCATTCCGTACCGTCAAATTCAAAATATAGAAATAGAACGGACATTTGGGGATCAGATGATGGGCATTTCAAAGCTCATCATACTCACAGCTGGTCATGAAAACGATGAAGAAGAAAAAAAAGATGATTCGGAGGGTATAATACCTTCCATAGATTCAAATATAGCTGTATCTCTGGAAGCGGAATTACTAAAACGGGCTAATGTACAAAAAGTAATTCAAGTAAAATAATACACAGCGTCATTTCACAACAAATTTATGGAAACTTTTTTGACAAATTTTTTCTCATCCGCAACACGTTTAGATGAAACGATTCTCTACGCGGTGCAATCTATAGGTCCAGTTTGGAAAACGACGGCGTGGTTTCTCTCTCACGGTGTCGGTTCATATCCAATCATGGTTGCTGTTTTGGTAGTCGCTTTGTTGCTCATAGAAAAACGTCGAATCGCCTTGGAGATTATAATAATCGCCGTCATTTCTTTTGTGGTGATTTATTTTGTAAAAGATTATTTTGACGCGCCTCGGCCATATACAACAGATTCTTCTGTCATAGTTTATGAACACGAAGACTCTCCTGGACTGCCGTCGCGTCACGCGGTCATGTCTATGGTCGTCCTCGGTTGGCTAGTATTGAAACATCCAAAGAGCCAAATTTTGGTTTGGGGTTCCGCTATTCTCATTGTACTTATCGGTTTTTCTCGTATATACCTCGGCGTTCATTATCCATCCCAAGTTTTGGCTGGCTGGCTTTTCGGTATTCTCTTCCTTTATATTTTTTATATTATAGACAAGCGTCTGTGGTCGCCTTTTAAAAAACAAATCAGAAAGCGGTAAAATAAAAAAAATAGAAAAAACGGAAGGAAGAGTGTCTCTCTAAAACGACCAGAAAATTTTTTGCTAAAAATTTTCCTAAGCTCGGGCACCGTCGTGCCCTCGGTTTCGTTTTCTCAATCCACTCTTCCTTCCGCTTTTTGTTATTTTTTTATATCTTTCTCGGTTTGTAATCTGCCGGAGCTTTGGTGAGCCATTCTTCTATTTGTGTCTGAGTGAGTAAACCTCTCTGAGCACCTATGTCTTGGACTACCGAAGCGGAATTCACCATGGCCCAAAGGAGAGCTTCGTCTAATGTCTTTCCGAGAGCGAAAGCAGAAGTGATAGTGGAAGCAAAAGCGTCTCCCGCGCCTGTACGTTCAAACGGCGGTTTTGGATCAGGATATGGCGCCATAAAATAAATATCAGTGCCGTCATACACATACGCCCCCTTAGGTCCATCTGTTATAAAGACTGTTTTTGGTCCTATATTGTGTATCATTTTCAAAAGTTCTTTTATATCATTTTCATCTGTCGCGAGAATTTTTCGCGCTTCTTCTCTATTGCAGAAAAAAATGTCGGAACGTTTATAGAGGTTGGCCAATTTTTGGATACCGAGATTTATTTGAAAAGTTCCAGGTTGGAAAGCCACTTTTATGCTCGGATTTTTTTCTAGCCATGCCACGATAGCCAAATGATATTCATATGAATTACCTCCGAGGGAAGAAATATAAACCCATTTTGGATTTTTGGAAGGTGCTGTAAAGACTCGCGGAAAATCCTGATGTTTTACCAGAATCGTGCGCTCGGCGTCGTACCATAGAACATAATGATAATTAGTCTCCATACCCTTGTGCGTGTAAATAAACTTTGTATTCACACTGTCGCGGTGCAGAGATTTTAGACACTCTCTACCGTTTTCATCCGCGCCTATATCTGCAGACAGAGCGGCAGACAAGCCCAAGCGAGCAGCCGCCACGGCCGCATTGGCGCTGTTGCCGACAGCTCTCAGCACGGTAACCGATTCATAAGGAATCTTGTCGGCGAAACTGAGACAGATTTCGCGATTTTCATGGCTGACACAATTCGTAATATGAGCCTCTTTTAATTTAATAAACGCATCGGTCGTGATATCACCGATAGCGAGGAAATCAATGTGTTTGGAAAACATGTCTGTATTGTACCAAAAAGAAAAATATAAAAATAACAGGTGTGAAAGGAAAAGTGTCTCTCTAAAACGACCAGAAAATTTTTTGCTAAAAATTTTCCTAAGCTCGGGCACCGT
>JAUSGU010000050.1 GCA_030648825.1 bacterium | reverse complement strand
ACATTTTCTTGCTAGAAAATGTCCTCGGTTTCGGCGTCGTCACGCCTCAAGCGCCTCCACTCAAACATCCTTTTCGCTTTCTTTACTTTTACAAAATCAGAACAAAAAGCCTCGACATCAGTCGAGGCTTTGGGAAAATGATACAAAAAAATGGTTACGCGGCTTGCAAATGATGTTGCAGGAGACGGCGAGGGACTCTTCGTTTTCGAAAGATTCCATTTAGCTTTGGTTTCCAGTTATGTTCACGCGGGAGCGGAAAGAGTCTGGTTCCTTTTCCGTCAATCAAAGCGATATAACCTTCACCAAAAAAAGCTCTCGTGGAAAAGTTAGCCTTTGCTCTCTTTCTCGCATGCTTACCTTTTCTCCTTCTGCTTTTCGATTTTTCGAAATGCGGATTGATCAACTGTGCAATGCGGTCGTAGGCAGCCTGATCATCTTCCGCTTGAAAACTTTTTACGAGCGGAATATCGTTGTCGCCGTCTTCTTCCCAGAGTGTGTACGATTTCATGGAATATGTCTATAGACCCCAGCCGATCAGGGTGATCGGGTTTCATGTTTACTTTACACGTTTATATTTCTCGGTCAATATGTCTCCTGTGAATATCCAATCATTTGAAAAATTGAATCTACCCGATACCCCCGGTATTTATTTCTGGAAACAAGCTGGTCGGATTCTATACATAGGCAAAGCTACGTCTCTCTATGACCGTGTGCGGTCTTACTTTTCTCCAGACCTCATCAAAACTCGTGGTCCCCGTATAGTGGACATGGTTTTTAAATCTGATTCTATAGAATGGCTGGAAACCGATTCTATTTTGGAAGCCATGATCGCCGAGGCCAATCTCATAAAAAAACATTGGCCGGATTATAATGTCAAAGAAAAGGATGACAGGAGTTGGAATTATGTCGTCATCACTCGCGACAAATTTCCGCTGGTTTTCACCATTCGTGGCAGGACACTGGATATAGAGAAAAAGAAAAAAGAGCTCAAAATCCGCGCCACATTCGGGCCTTTTACGAATGGTTCAGCTCTACGTGAAGGACTCAAAATTATCCGCAAAATGTTTCCTTTTATTGACCGTCATTCATCGACCAAACACACGAGTAATTTTTATAGGCAGATCGGACTTGCACCCAATGTATCCAACGAAGAGGCGAGACTTTTGTATAAAAAAAACATAGACCACATCATTTTGTTTTTCGGCGGCAAGAAACAAAAGCTGGTAAAGATATTGGAGAGAGAAATGAATGAATATGCTCGCACTCGAGAATTTGAAAGAGCGGCAGAGACCAAACGTAAAATTTTTTCTCTCAATCACATTAGAGATGTCGCGCTCATAAGAGAAGATGCGGAGATATTTTCAAAATTAGATTCAAAATCAGACAAAACATCGCAGGCTTCAAGTTGGAGAATTGAAGCCTATGACATAGCTCATTTTTCCGGCAAGGAAAGTGTGGGAGTAATGACAGTTATTTGTGATGGAGAAATCGCAAAAAATGAGTACAGAAAATTCAAGCTTTCTCCGGGTATAGGAAATAACGATATCGCTTCTCTACGCGAAATTATAAATAGACGTTTGAATCATTCGGAATGGGTTATGCCAGATCTCATAGTGATAGATGGCGGACAGAGTCAATTTAACCTCGCCCGAAAAGTTTTGAGAGAACACAGCCTCAATATTTCTGTTGTTTCTGTCGTCAAAAATGATCGCCATAAACCTGTCGATATTCTCGGCGACGCGACAATTATCACCGAACATAAAAAGTCTATTTTACTCGCCAATTCAGAGGCACATCGTTTCGCATTGGCATATCACCGCAAGCTACGCAGGATGAGGAATCCAAAAAGAATTGCATGATATAATTTCCTCATGTCATTCGCTCACAAGACTCGTGTGGCGGTTCTGCGTGGCGGACCTTCGTCCGAATACGAAGTGTCGCTCAAATCCGGCGAGACGGTTCTCAAAAATCTGCCGGCAAAGTATGAGCCGATTGATGTTTTCATTTCTCGCGAGGGTATCTGGCATGTGGGAGGTATAGAGAAAAAGCCAGCCGAAGCTCTGAAACATATTGACGTGGTTTTTGTGGCGCTTCACGGTCAATACGGCGAGGATGGCAAAGTACAGAGGATTCTGGAACATCTCGGTGTTCCCTTTACAGGTTCAAAATCTTTCGCTTCTGCTCTGGGTATGAACAAGCATTTGACCAAGAACGCTCTGACACATTTGAAAGACAAAATAAAATTTGCGGCGCACAAAGTGTTTACTCGTGATGAAATCAAACAGAAAAGCACTCACGAAATTTTCCGGATTATTCCTCATCCGTCCATCGTAAAACCGCTCAATGCCGGATCATCGGTTGGTATCACGATTATCAAGACTTTTTTTGATCTTGAGCCCGCGCTCGCGATGGCTTTGGAACATTCCGATTCGGTTATTATAGAAGAATTTATAGAGGGCAGAGAAGTGACATGCGGTGTCGTGGATAATTTTCGCGGACAAAAAACTTATCCTCTGTTTCCGATAGAAATTATTCCAAAATCTTCTTTTTATGATTATCATGCCAAATATGTGAGTGATGATACGGTATATGTATGTCCGGCCAAATTTGATGAGTCTACAAAGCATACAATCCAAGAAGCTTCACGCGCCATACATGAGCATCTGGGTCTGCGTCACTATTCTCGTTCTGATTTTATCGTTCATCCAAAACGCGGTGTATATTTTTTGGAAGTAAACACTCTGCCCGGTATGACTTCTCATTCTCTCATTCCAAAAGCTGGCGATGCTGGTGGTTTTCCATTATCCGAATTTTTTGACCATGTTATTTCGCTTGCCGTTGCGCGCAAATAATAGAGTGTTTGATAATTTGAAGTTTTTAGGCTATATTTCCTGTGTTATTTCGGTCATCATGGGCCCTTAGCTCATCTGGTAGAGCACCTCATTTGCAATGAGGGGGTGGCAGGTTCGAGTCCTGTAGGGTCCACACTTTTGAGAAATTGAGACTTTTCGGCTTCAATTTTGTGATTTAGCTTATATATGAAGCCAAGTTTGGTGGTTCGAAATTTTGTTTTGGTGTCATAGTGTCATATATGCATGTCATTAGAAAACGCTAACTCGTGTGGCGTTTTTCTTTTGCCTAAAAAATCCTGTAAAATGACAAGATGGATAAAAAGAAAAAACCAGACAATCAAATAGCTTTTTACCAAGCACCAGATGGTGCTGTAAACATTGAAGTTTTCTACGCCGAAGAAAATATTTGGTTGACACAAAAGAGAATGGCGGAACTTTTCGATTGCTCGTCAGACAATATCTCGCTTCATCTGAAAAATATTTATACAGAAAATGAACTAGAGCAAGGCGCAACTACCGAGGAATTCTCGGTAGTTCAAAAGGAGGGTATTCGCGAGGTAAACAGAAAAAACTTATTCTATAATCTTGAGGCCATAATTGCTGTGGGTTATCGAGTCAATTCCGAAAGGGGCACTCAATTTCGTCAATGGGCGACTGGTATTCTCAAGAGCTATATCCACAAAGGTTTTGCGCTTGATAGCGATAGGTTGAAATACGGTTCTCGTTTCAGCGCACGTTATTTTGATGAATTATACGAAGAAATTCGCGATATTCGCACGAGTGAGCGGAGAATGTATCAAAAGGTCACTGATATTTATGCCACATCAGTTGATTATTCACCAAAGGCTTTTGAAACGAAAGAGTTTTTTGCTACTGTTCAAAATAAACTCCATTTTGCCGTTACTGGAAAAACCGCAGCTGAAATTGTTTCAGGGCGGGTCAGCAGTAAAAAAGATCATCTCGGCCTTACCTCATGGCGGCGATCACCTGGTGGAAAGATCATGCCAAGTGATGTAGTTATTGCAAAAA
>JAUSGU010000082.1 GCA_030648825.1 bacterium | reverse complement strand
AGAGTGCCAAAAATAAAAATAGAGGTGACAAAGGTTAAAAAGACAAAAAAAAGTAAAAAATGAGTAAAAATACTTCGTGGGGCTCTGTGGCGGATTGGTATGATGCGTCAATAAACGATGCGGATTCGTATCAGGCAAGAGTAATCTTACCGAATGTTTTGCGTTTACTCGCACCGGAAAAAGGCAGAAAAATTCTAGATTTGGCTTGTGGTCAGGGGTATTTTTCCCACGCTCTCTCTGCTCGCGGCGCGTCTGTAGTCGGCGTAGATATCGCTCCTGAACTCGTCAATCTCGCCAAAAAACATGCAGGTCATACAGAAGAGTTTTATGTTGCAGAAGCTCATGATCTGTCAAAATTTGATAAAAATAGATTTGATTCCGTTCTATGCGTTTTGGCTATTCAAAATATAGACAGAATGACCGATGTATTTGAGGAAGTTTCGCGTCTGCTCAAAACAGAAGGAAAATTTGTCATCGTTCTAAACCATCCAGCCTTTCGAATTCCCGGTGAGAGTTCTTGGCAATTTGATGAAAAATTAAAAGTGCAATACAGGAGGATAGACGAATATATTAGCGAATCAAAAAAAACAATAGATATGCACCCGGGGCAGGCGAAAAAAAATACCACAATTTCTTTTCATCGTCCTATTCAAACTTATTCAAAATCTCTGGCCAATGCTGGTTTCGCTATATCCCGCATAGAAGAATGGATGTCTCACAGAGAAAGCGAAAAAGGTCCACGTAAAACCGCTGAAGATAACGCTCGGCGTGAAATCCCTCTGTTTATGTGTTTGGAGTGCGTGAAGCTCTAAAAAAACCTTATTTCAAAAAGTTTTTTTACTTCATGTCTTTGATCACCAAACTATACCGCAAGCCGTAGAGCATGAGAAAACCGAGGAAGATGAAGAGGCCTCTCATATCAAAAACGGTAAATAATATGGTCGCTACAATCGGGCCCACGACATAAGCGATAGGACGGGCCATACGGCTGAAACTGATGAGATGGGTTTTTGTGGCATTAACTTTTTTGAAAAAATAAGTATCGGCCATGACTTCAACTGTAGCCGCTCCGATACGAGAGAGAAATAATATTCCTGCCCAGACAAACGGATTATGATCGGTCATGATGACGATGAGTGCCATAGCTGTGGCCATAATGGCAAAACCGACCGATAATGCTGTTTTCTCACCATTTTTATCCGCCCATCTGCCG
The DNA here is from genome assembly GCA_030648825.1 of bacterium. Classification (GTDB taxonomy): domain Bacteria; phylum Patescibacteriota; class Minisyncoccia; order Phycocordibacterales; family UBA6065; genus UBA6065. The sequence goes on along the minus strand of JAUSGU010000082.1, from coordinate 1,984 downwards.
AGAGGCGCTTCCAATATAACGAAAGGCAAGAGCATGACAGTAAATATGACGCCTATGGTCGGCCAATCAAAACCAATTGTTCTGTGCAAGTATATGGGCGTGTAAATAACCATCCAAGCATAGAAAAATTGGAGGAGCATTTGGATGATCATGATGCCTTTGATGTCGCGATCAGTCCAAATCTCACCTAGACTCTTCCAAAAAGGCAGTTTTTCGTAGCGTGGTTCGGCAATACCCCGCAGTTTTACCATAATCAAAATAATAATCGGAAGGAGGAGTATGGCGGAAATTCCATAGAGACCTGTAAAACCAAAATTCCCGAGAATTTTTGAAGCCAGATATGGTGAAATGAGCCATGCTGTGTTTGCGATTGTGAGAAACATTCCACGAATTCGTCCAGTCTTGGCATCGCTTGAAAAATCTTCTAAAAATATGTCCAAAGTGTAGTTTGCCAGAGCCACTGTCACAAAATTGAGAATAAATGAAGAAATGATAGCCAGAGTGTCATTTCCCCATATGAGGCCGGTGAGAGAAAGTAATTCAAGCAAGAGTAAACCCACGGTCGTCTTTACATTGCCGAATTTTCGGAGAACATTTGGCGCTTCCATAAAAGCAGCGATAGCCAAAATAGAACTAGCCGCATATATGATGCCGACCAATTTTTCACTGACAAAGCCAGAGAGAAAAGAGGAATTTATATAAGCCGGTATGGCGTAACTGAGGTTAAAAATAAAACCTATGACATATAGAATTGCCCTTTTTCGGGCAAAAGTTTTTTCCTGTGGCATGACGATAATTGTAACATGCAAGTTTTATAAAACAGCCAGAGGAATGTCCGAGTGGTGGCCTTCGGAGGCTGCGAAGGCAGCCGAGAACGAGCTGCTCCGCCAGTAGGCGGAGACAGCGTACACCACGAGGACATTCCTCTGGATGTTTTACTTTATACTGTCAGTAGCACAGGAATAACCACCGGACGCTTTGCTGTTTCTTGGAAGAGATGGCGGGAGACGGCATCTGTAACATTGCCTTTTATCATTTCCACGTTTAGAGGATTCATGCCTCGGGCACAATCTTCTATGGTGTTTTTTATGATGTTTCTGGTTTCGCGCAAGAGGTCCTGAGATTCGCGTAAATAAACGAACCCACGGGAGATAATATCAGGCGATTTTCGCAAACGTCCCGTTTGACTATCTATGATAGCAAAGACAATAAACATGCCATCTTGGGCGAGCAGTTGTCTGTCGCGGATAACCACTTCCTGGACATCACCAACGGCAAATCCATCCACCAACACCAGATTGTTTGCCGCTTTTTCTTTGAGTACAGTGATAGTTTTCCCTCCATCGCGGATTTCTATGACCGAACCATTATCCGGAACCACGATATTCTCGCGTGGTACGCCGATAGACATAGCCAATTCGGAATGCTGACGGAGCATATAATGATGGCCGTGTAGGGGAATAAAAAATTTGTATTTTATCTGCTCGTGAATCCACTTCAATTCGTCTCTATTGCCGTGTCCTGAAGCGTGAATGTCGGAATCCAGATAAGTGATCACTTTTGATTCTGTGCGATATAGATTGTCTTTCAATTTGATAACCGCGTTGTAGTTTGTGGGAATGATAGATGAGGACAGGAGAACGGTATCGGTTTTGCGGAGCTGGACGTATTTGTGTTGTTTGGTTGCCATGCGCATGAGAGCGGCGAATTCCTCGCCTTGGGCGCCGGTGACCAACATGACAATTCTGTCCGGAGGGTAACTCTCAATTTGCTCTGCCGGAATGATATTTTTGACATCCAAAAGCTTTAGATATTTTATAATTTCTATATTTGTCTTCATACTGCGGCCTTCCACCACCACTTTTTTATTATATTTTTCGGCCATTTTGATGATGGCGATTATACGTTCTACTTGCGAGGCGAATGTGCCTATAATCAGACGTCCTGTAACGTTCTTTACATATTTTTCTATATTTTCTATGAC
>JAUSGU010000076.1 GCA_030648825.1 bacterium | reverse complement strand
TTGATCGCCTCCTCGATGCCGAAGAAGTTCTTGCCCATGATCTCGCGGGCGAGTTTCTGTGACGTTGACGGCTCGTAACCGCCGTTGACCATGAGTCGTGCGATGTTCGCCACGAACGCGGGGTCGGTGTTGATGCGGGCTGCGACTTCTTCGGCGTTATCGCCGATCGCTACCCACAGACGTTGATTGGCGGCATTGATGTCGCCAGCGGGGACTTGAGTCCATGCTTTCATGATGTGCTCCTTTTTCTGTTAGCCTTTTTGAAATTATCTCGAAGGCGACTGGATTTGAGCATACGATCTCAAAATTACGTCTTGCCTCAGTTTGAGACGAGCTTTTTAGGCCCTGTAGTTTATTTTTTTGAAGGCTCAAAAAGCTCGTCTCAAAGACTGGTTCTGTATCAAAGAGCTACTTGAGTAGTATAGCAAGTAATTGCATGCTTGTCAAGCATGCAAAAATGGCTCTGGTGATAAACTCTAATTGTTTTCAATCTGTCCATCTGTTTATCTACCTATCCATTTATGAACTTCAAACGAACAATCCTTCTAAACGGCGTGCGGGTGATTACCGTGCCTATGCAAGGAAATCCGACAGTAACTGTGATGATGAACGTGGCTACCGGTTCGTATTATGAAAATCAAAAACAATCCGGCATTTCTCATTTTCTGGAACATATGTGTTTCAAAGGCACGACTCGCAGGCCGAGCGCGCGAGTCATCGCGACAGAGTTGGATTCTATAGGCGCTAGTTATAACGCTTTCACCACTAGCGAAATGACCGGATATTATGCAAAAGCGGATGTGAGACACTTTGCTCAAATCGCGGATGTGGTGGCGGATATTTATATGAACTCTACTTTTCCCGATGTGGAAATTGCGAAGGAAAAGAATGTGGTGCTAGGTGAAATAGATATGTATGCGGACGATCCTCAAGAAAAAGTTTCCGATGCTCTGCGCATTCATATGCATAGGGGCGAGCCGGCGGAGAGGAGTGTTTTAGGCACAAAAGAAACCGTCAATGCGATTACTCGCGATGATCTCTTGGCTTATCACACATCGCAATATAGAGCCGAAAATACCATAGTAACAATCGCCGGCGGTATTTCAGAGAGAGAAATGCTCTCTTGGGCAAAAAAATCTCTCGGAACTATTGCTCGAGGTCTCGTTTCCCCCGAACTTGCCACAAGAGACAGAATACAACCGGCTCCCGAGATGGTTTTTGTAGACAAAGACACGGATCAAGCGCATATCATCACGGCGTGGAGGACTTTTGACAGAAAATCACCTGATCGTTTTGTGGCGCATCTCATATGGGGAATTTTGCGCGCGGGCATGAGCTCTCGTCTCTTTACAAAACTGCGCGATGATATGGGTTCCGGATATTATATAGGAGCGCATCACTCGCTCCATCTCACATTTGGTCGTTTTGTTATTTCCACTGGCACGACAGCCGAGAGAGTGCCTGAAATTGTTTCCGCCATACTCTCTGAAACAAAAAAGTTAAAAACAAAGCCTGTTTTAAAAGCGGAATTGGATAAAGTAAAAGAATATATACGCGCCCACACACTGATGTCTCTGGAAACTTCCGATAATGTGGCGGATTTTTTTGCTGATCAGGAAATTCTCTCGGATAAAATCCGTATACCCGCCGAGTTTGATGAAATACTCGGCAAAATTACCTCTGCGGATATCATGCGGGTTGCAAATATTCTCTTTGATAATCAAAAACTCACTGTGGGGGTTATAGGTAAAGGTATGAATAAAGGAGCGGTTTCAAAAGCCATCGGGGCATAGTATCATTGATTCATGTCAGAATTTCCAAAAAATACAAGTATGGAAATCACCACCGGAACAATCGCTCGCGGTATTTTCTTGATTTTTCTCACTTATCTCTTGTTTGTTCTAAAAGATATTGTTTTGGTTATCATCACGGCTGTTGTTGTCGCTTCCTGCATAGAACCTCTCGCCAAATGGTTTTTGAAGAGGGGAATACCGAGATTGGTTTCGGTTATTGTTGTTTATGTTTTATTGGCGGGTATATTTATCGGCGCGTTTTATACCTTTGTTCCGACACTTCTCCGGGATACATCCGAATTTTTCAGTTCAGCGCCACAATATCTGGATTCTATTTCTCTATGGAATCCTCTCGGCGAAACTCAAATAGAACAGTCAAAAATAACGGCAAATACTGTGGCAGAAGGCATAGAGACTTCCAGAGCTATGGTGATAAACGACAAAGGTAATTTGTCTATTCAAGGAATTATTTCTGGGTTGGATGAAGCGATATCGGGTGTCTCTGCCGGTTTTGTCCATTCGGCGAGCTCTGTATTCGGCGGAGCACTCTCCCTCATTCTCATCGTTGTTCTATCTTTTTATTTGGCTGTCCAAGAAGATGGGGTGGAAAAATTTCTGCGAATTGTCGTTCCCCGCAAGAGGGAAGACTATGTTCTAGATCTGTGGAAGCGAACACAAACAAAAATCGGTCTCTGGATGCAGGGACAGCTCGTTCTCGCTCTCGTCGTCGGTATCTTGGTATATCTCGGTCTCATGGTTTTAGGTGTTCGCAACGCTCTCCTGTTTGCGGTGCTGGCGGCTCTGCTTGAAACTATCCCTCTGTTCGGTCCGATTATTGCCGCTATTCCCGCTCTCGCCGCGGCGTATGTGGATAATGGCGCTTCGGCGGGTTTTATCGTTGCCGGTTTATATCTCATTATTCATCAATTTGAAAATCATCTCCTGTATCCTCTGGTCGTCAAAAAAATCGTCGGCATTCCGCCGATTCTCGTTATCATATCCCTGCTCATAGGTTTCAAATTGGCTGGATTCCTCGGTATTCTCCTCTCCGTGCCTCTGTCATCCATGCTCGTTGAATTTCTGGACGATGTTCAAAAGAGAAAAGTGTCACAGGCATAATTTAAAATGAAAAAACCTTTTTACATAACCACCACTTTGCCGTATGTGAATGCCAATCCCCATATGGGGCATGCTTTGGAGTTTATACGGGCCGACATCATAGCCAGATGGAAAAAATCTCAAGGCTATGAAGTTTTTTTCAATACAGGAACAGATGAGCATGGTCAAAAACTTTTTGAGACTGCGACCAAAGCCGGCAAGGAAGTCAAAACATATGTTGACGAATCTGCGGAAAATTTCAAAAAACTCTTGCCGCTTCTCGGCATGACAGAAGATATCCATTTCATCCGCACGACCGATCCACATCACGAGAAAGCCGCTCAAGAGTTCTGGAAGAGGGTAGACGAGAATGGCTATATATACAAAAAAAACTATAAAGCGAAATACTGCGTTGGTTGCGAGGAGGTCAAGACGGAATCGGAACTGGTAGGCGGAAAATGTCCGATTCACAACATTGTCGCGCAAATTGTCGAGGAGGAAAATTATTTTTTCAAATTTTCAGCGTTTGGTGAGAAACTTTTAAAGCTTTACGATACTCATAGCCACAATATCGTGCCGGATTTTCGTATGAACGAGGTGAGAGAGTTTATAAAGCGCGGATTGGAAGATTTCAGCATATCGCGTCTGCGGACAAAGATGGCGTGGGGCATCGGCGTGCCGAATGATCCAGATCATGTCATGTATGTCTGGTTTGATGCACTCATTAATTATATTTCTACTCTCGGTTGGCCCGAAGACACGGCTACTTTTGAAAAATTTTGGAAAAACGGCACACCAACGCAATACTGTGGCAAAGACAACACTCGTTTTCAATCCGTCATGTGGCAAGCGATGCTTCTGGCCGCCGACCTTCCACCTACACACACAGTTGTCGTCAATGGATTTGTGACGGGAGAGGGTGGAATAAAAATGTCAAAATCTCTGGGCAATGTCGTGAGTCCTGTTGATATAATAAATGAATACGGTACAGATGCATTACGTTACTTTGTCTCACGCGAACTGGCTACTTTTGAGGATTCTTCTTTCACTATGGAGCGATTCAAACAGGCTTACAACACGAATCTCGCCAATGGCCTCGGAAATTTGGTATCACGGGTAATGAAGATGGCAACAACAAACCTGACAGAACCAATTGAAATAGAAAAACCTCCGAATGAACCTTTTGATAGTCTTCTTCAGAAGTTTGATATTAAATCAGCAATGGAATTAATATGGGGAATCATTACTTTTTCCGATCATACAATTCAGGATAAACAACCTTTCAAGTTAATAAAAACAAACAAAATAGAGGCCGAAAAGATTATTACATTATTAGTAAAAGATTTATATCGTATCGCTTATTTTCTCCAACCGTTCATGCCAGAAACTTCAAAAATTATCCAAAATCTCGTTCGAGAAAATAAAATGCCAGATATGCCCCTTTTCTTACGAAAAGAGTAGGGCTATACTGTTATTGACGGCTCTTTCTGACTTTCCCGGCTACCGATTTGAGGCCTTCGGTGTTGTGCAGTCTGCTTCATAGAGAGGCAATTTACATAATAAGCAGACAGGCGGCTAGAGCATGGGACTCCGTTCACAATGGGAAATAGTGGCGGAGTTTTGTTTTTTTTCATAAGCTGTATTTATGCAACCTCAATTCATAGACATCCACGCTCACACAAATTTCACCGCTTTTGATGCGGATAGAAGAGCTGTTGTAGAGAGAGCTTTGGAGGCTGGCGTCTGGATGATAAACGTAGGCACGCAACAGGATACGTCCAGAAAAGCGGTGGAGATGACGAGGGAATTTTCGGAGGGTGTATATGCTATCGTTGGTCTACATCCTATTCACGCCAACGCTTCTTTTCACGACACGCAAGAGATTGGCAAAGATTCTCGCGGGTTCACTTCGCGTGGGGAAGTATTTGACAAAGATTTTTATAGAAAACTGATAAAAGAAGGAGGAAAGAAAGTTGTGGGAATAGGCGAGTGTGGACTGGATTATTATCACGCACCAAATCCAGAAGAGCACAAAAGACAAAGGGTGGCTTTTATAGCCCAGATAGAGGTTGCTCTCGAATTTGATTTACCTCTAATGCTTCACATTCGTTCGGGTGCAGGTGGAAATGCTTATCGCGATGTTTTGGATATTTTAAAATCTTACAAAGAAAAATATAGCGATAAACTCCATGGGAACATACATTTTTTCGCTGGAACTGTAAAAGAAGCAAAAGAGTTTTTGGATCTAGGCTTTTATCTTTCGTACACCGGAGTTGTAACATTCGCAAAGCAATATGAGGAACTTGTTAAAATAACACCCATGGATCGCATCATGTCGGAAACAGACTGTCCTTACGTCGCACCTGTGCCGGAACGGGGTGGGAGGAACGAACCTTTTTTTGTAACTCACATTGCAAATAAAATAGCAGGCATAAAAGAAATAGATCTGATTGAATGCCAAAAACAACTCGTAGATAATGCTTTCAAGCTTTTCAAGTTGACAGCATAGGTTTAAAGAGTAGTATCTAAAACGAAACGCCGGAAGGTTCGCCTGAAGGCTTGTTCTAACAATTAACAAAGGATATCCCATGAGCGAAGGTACGCCTTCAATCTTGAACGTTATCGCGCCTGGTAAGACTGGGCTTTCGGAAAAGGAATGGATTAATGTCGTCGAAATTCTCGGCCGGAGAGTCAGGTCCGAGATGGATAGAGTGAGCCTGCCTAATTTGAGTGACTTCCTCCTTGAAGCCAATAATCTCCATGATGCGGAAAAATTCCTCAGAGATGATGATCCTGCTCCGAACCGGTTCTTTCTCATCAAACAGGGGTTTTACTTTTCATCGACGGTGAGGATCAATCCAAACCGCTGGTGTGTCTGGGGCGTGTGTCGGGAAGATAATCTTTGGTCTCTAATCGTATTTACTTGGGCAGGAGATTATCAAAGGCTTTTTATGGAGGTTAAGTGTTGCCCGACCCCATCTCAAATCCTCGAAGAAATGCAAAAACTCGATGGTGTCAAATTCACCTACCTGAGCATGTGCAAACATCTCGAACGATTCTTCGATTATGTCCATGACGA